>DAOVSY010000084.1 GCA_030633365.1 Spirochaetaceae bacterium
AAAAATTGCTTACAATTTTGCTTACAGGTGAAAGAAGCATAAAAAAAGCCTTACAGTCGATCTTGTAAATCGTTATACTGTAAGACTTTAAGATCGGGCTGGGCAGATTTGAACTGCCGACCCCGTGTCCCCCAGACACGTACGCTAAACCCCTGCGCTACAGCCCGTTATGTAAAAAAATTATCATAGAATTAAAGGCATTGTCAATGATAGCATTTTTAAGCAGTACCAATAAATCGAGCTTTTCCTGTCGCATATACTGTACCAGCAGCATCTTTAATTTCTCCAGTGGTAAGAGCTATTCTACCTTTAACTTCTGCCATTGTCCCTTTAACAATAATCTCTGTGTTAACAGGAAGTGGTTTTTTGAAACGCACAGTCAGCTCTGCTGTAACTCCAATCAGTTTGGAGCCTATACAGGCATGAGCCATAGTTTCATCCAGAAGCATGGATATAAGACCGCCATGAGTAAGATTTTCCCATCCGGTAAAATAACCTGGAACTACTAAACTTGTTTCTGCTGTACCTTCGATCGGGTATTCAAACTTAAGTTTTAACCCTTTGTCATTATCTTTTCCACAGCAGAAACAGTGCTGATCATTTAGTATGTTGTTATTACTCAATTAAAAATTCTCCATGTGTACTCTGCTTCTGTCTATATCTCCCAGATTGGAATCTACGCTTGGTGAAGCTTTATAACCAATTGCAATAATAGAAGCAACATCATAGTTAGAGGGTATCCTAAGCAGTCCCCGTATATATTTCCCGGCGCTCTGGTTTTCTGAATGATTTCTTCCTCTTATTTGTATCCAGCAGGAACCAAGTTCAAGGCTTTCAGCTTCCAGCTGAATATCTATGGCTGCAATAGATGCGTCTTCCACCCATACATCTGTTTTATCTGTATTACCAATAATAACTATACCCATAGGTGCATTTGCCAGAAAAGTTCCACCATGTGGCTTGGAAACAGATAGTTTTTGCAGTATTTTTTTATCTTCAATTACAATTATTTCACAGGAGTGAAGGTTCCTTGCTGTTGGGCTTAGCAGTGCAGCCTGAATTAGTTTTTCTATTTTTTCAGGTTCTACAGTTTTGGAAGTAAAATCTCTGGCACTTCTTCTTTTTAATAATATGTCTATCATTATAAAAACCTTTATCTAAAAACAGCAAAGGCAATACCCATGCCCAGAATTGTTCCTGCTACAGCCTGAGGATAAGTATGTCCCAGAAGAGTTTTTAAAACTCTTGGTTCATAACCGTGTTCAAACAGATGTGCCAGTTCCTTGGTAATATCATTTAGAATTTCTGCATGTCTTCCAGCTGCGGCTCTTACTCCTGTTGCATCATGAATTACAACGCCTGCGAGTATTATGGATATTGTAAAAAATGGACTGTTCCATCCATAGACTAAACCCATAGAGGTTGCCAGTGATGCGACAGTTGCAGAATGTGAAGAAGGCATTCCACCTGTTTCGACCATCCTGTTCAATATTAATTTTCTATCAACTATTAATATAATCAGAGATTTAAGTGCCTGGGCAGTAAATGTAGAAAAGACTACAGTCAAAAAAATTGAGTTTTCTAATATACTAAGCACTATTCCTCCGAAGGGTTTGTAATGAGTAAATGAATTATAGAGAGCTAAGAGTAAAAACGCAAGAGCATTTTTAGTTATGATTTCTCTGCTTACTTGCCTTTTTTACTTTTAAATAGTTTTAAAGGTGATTTTTTCTTTTTATCTGCATCTTTAAGTTCAAGTTCAACAGGATCTTCTTTGACGGGAATAGATTCCTTTACACCTTCTTCAATAGCTTTGTGTATATTTTTTTCTTTAGTCTTAAGCTCTTTCTCTTTAAGCTTTGCCTGTTTACCTTTTTTTCTTATTTTCAGTTTTTCTGATTTACTAATATAAGTAAGAAGATAATACACAAATGAATACAATACACCAGAAACCAGGGATACAATTATTACAGCAACTGTAGATATGTTATCATATTTAAACCCAAATAGATTTATTGAAGTTTCGTAAGAAACATTTATAGCAATAAAAATTGCAAGAATAATCAGTGTTGTGATATTAATAATCAGTCGAAGCATTTATTTTCCTCTTTTTTTCAAATATTCTGGTATTGTTATCATTGGAGGACGTTCCTCTTCAACAATCTCCAGTTCTATAGACTCAAATGTATCATCATGTGCCTGAAATTGTCTAAGTATTGTACTTAATTCCGGCATATCTGTCATCATCTCATAGGATTTCATTCTATGAAGAAAAGTTTGCAGTATGCCAAAGGACATTTTCCCTAAACTTATAGTTTCCTGATTCCTGTGTACCCTCTGATCCAGATCAGTTTGTGCAAATGCTTCCATCCCATATTCCCTGTAAATATCAAGAAGATGAGCAGTTTCAACACCATAACCTATTGGGAAGGAGAGTTTTTCCAAAACTTCTCTTCTTACTGCATATTCTCCGGATAAAGGTTGAATTATTGCAGACAGTTCAGGAAAAAAAAGGCTGAACAGGGGTCTTATAAGAATTTCTGTTACCCTGCCTCCACCAGAAGGTCTTATCCCTTCTGAAAATGCAAGAGGTCTGTCATAGAAGGCTTTTACATATTTTGTTTTTTTATTGTATATTAGAGGGGCCAGTAATCCATAGACAAACCTGGGATGGATATTTTTTATATCTGCATCAATATAGACAATAATATCACCTTTAAGCTGATAGATAGCTTTCCAGAGATTTTCTCCTTTACCCTTTTTGTTATCAAGATTTGGAAGTATCTCCGAAGCAAGATAAGTATCTGCACCAAAGGATTGCGCAACTTCCAGTGTTTTATCTGTAGACCCGGAATCTATGACTGCAATTTCATCCAGTAATGGATATCGGGTTACAAGCTCTGAATTAAATAGAACAATCTCTTTTCCAATAGTTTTTTCTTCATTTAAAGTTGGAATGCATAAAGAAATTGTTAAATTCTGGCTTTCTTTTTCTTTTACCAGTTTATCCAGATCTTCAAAAGCTGAGTGATGAAAAGTATTATCCTGAATCCACTTATCAATTTTCATCACAAAATCCTTTATCAATTGCAATCAAAAGGCTTACTAATTGAGCAAGGCCCTTATACATTGGATCGATTTTTACTGACTCTGTAGTTTTGCTTGTTGTTTCCAGACTTGAAATACCTATTGTCAGAGCAGGTATACCAGCATCTATAAATGCAGAAAGTTCCGACATACTTGGAGTAATTTTTGGCTTTATATCCATTGTTTCCATAATCCTACGGGTATTTGTGACCAGGGGATGGGAAAAATCAATTCCTCCAGGTTTTCGTCTTGATAGTTCTTTTACAACCACTCTTGAAGCTGTTTTTGATGCAATCTCAATAGCTATGTTATTGATCTGTTTTAATAACTGTTCTACCATTTCTTCAGATTCACTCTGGATTTCAAATTTTAATTCTGCTTCGGTTGAAACTTTACTAAACCCTCTTCCGCTTTCAATAGAACTAAATACAATACTTGTTGCAGGCCTGGTTGGAATTGGTATTTCAAGTATCCGTGTAATAAACTCATTAAGTGTAACAATAGATCCTACAGCTCCAAACTGTGTCCAGTCATATCCTTCAGGAACCCAATAATGGACTTCACAACGGGCCATTCCTATGGCAGATTTACTTAATCTTCCCAAACGTACACCTTCCACAGATAAACCTGTAGAAATATTTATATCAGTATTATCCAGAAAAAACCGGATACCTTCCAAATTTCCTGCTCCTAAACTCCTGGACGAACCCATTAGTATTAGATTGGAATTAAGCTCTATCTTCAGTTTTTCAAGAATGTAAGGTAAAGATGCTATAACCGCAAGACCAAGGGCATTATCTGCCACACCAGGGCCTGTTACAGAATTTGGTTGAATAGATATCGTATGGTCTTCTTTCTCGTCATATACTGAATCCATATGTGCAACCAGAAGAATATTTCTCTCTCCTGTTTTCCCTGGAAGTATCCCAAGGCCATTTCCAATTTCATCGGTTGAACAGTTTAAAAGATTGTATTGATTAAATCTATGAACCAAAAAATTCATTCTTGCCTGTTCTGAAAAAGTAGGGGATGGTATTTCTCCAAGCATTACAAGGTTGGTTAGAAGGACATCTCTAATTTCTTTCAAACTCTTTTCCATATCAGGTATGGATTTTAAGATATCAGACATTTTATCTTTCATACTTATATTTTAAATGAAAATACTGTAAATCGCAACAGCCTAATTAATCAATTCAATAATCTGATTAACAGCATCATTAAGCTCATCTTCCAGTACTTCTGCTCTGTTAACTGCCTGGGCAGCTCTTTTTGTAAGAGTTTCTATGGTGAAAGCAGATTTTCTTGCTTCTGTTTTTAAGGCTGCAATTGTTTCAGATGATTCTTTTGCTTTCTGATTAAGCTGTTCTATTGCGGCTGAGGAATCTTCTATTTCTGCAGTCAGGTCCTCTAGATTAGTAGTAACTTCTCCATCTTTTGTATCAATTCCTGCTACTAACTGTTCCAGACGGCTTTTTTCAGATTCCAAATCAGTAATATTATTCTCTAATACCTCAAGATTAGAAGAAAGTTTA
The DNA here is from genome assembly GCA_030633365.1 of Spirochaetaceae bacterium. The sequence continues at coordinate 4,620 of DAOVSY010000084.1, forward strand.
TTTATAGTTTCTTCCTGGGTACTTAGTTCTGAATTTAATTCTGTTATAGTTTTTTCAGAATTTACATCAAGTCCTTGTATAGATTCTTCCTGGGTACTTAGTTCTGAATTTAATTCAGTTATGGTTTTCTCAGAACTTGCTTCAAGCTCTTGTATAGTTTCTTTCAGGATACTTAGTTCCGAATTTAATTCAGTTATGGTTTTTTCAGTACTTGCTTTAAGCTCTCGTATAGTTTTTTCAGAACTTGCTTCAAGTTCCTGTAAATCCTTTTTTGTTGAAGAAGCCAGATCTTTACTCTCCAGTTTTAGTATCCGCTCTATTCCATTTATGGCAGTTGCAAGAGTAGCATCCAAATTATCCTCTACTGTTCCAATGGCAGCGGCTCTGTATTGTTTTACTGCCTCATTAAGCTGTCCTCCATCGGCAGCTTTATTAGCCAGTAAAAGATATTCTTCAGATCTTTCAAATTTGTCACTTGCTTCTATTATATTCAGGTTGTCCACTGCTCTGGCAATTTGGGGAAGTGTTGATAATGCTTCATTATAATACCGTTTTGCATCGTACTGATTACCTTCTGTCTCGGCAGCAACACCATATTCCACACTTTGCCGTGCAGTTAAAAGAACTTCTGCAGCCCTGGTCATGGATGTAAAATTTGTAGTTGTTCTTACCCCTGCCTGCTGAATTTCTCTTTCCAGAGAATCGAGGAAATAAAGCTCTAAATTTCTTCTTTTACTTATAGAGGGCAGATTTATTATATTTGGATCATCCAGAAGGTTTCTAACATCAGCTATATTTATATTTGCTTCAGGATAATTACCTGCTTTAATAGATTCAATTATAGAATTATATGAACCTGTAAGCTGATCCTGAATAAGCTGCTCATTTTTTTGTAATTTACTTAGTTCCTGCAGTTTTAGGGTAGCTTCAGTAGTTTCTTGTGCAAGAGCTTCTTTTTCTGCTTCAAACTTCTCTGTCAGTTCGGCTTCTCTCTTCTGTGTATCAATTTCAATTGCAGCTTTTTCACGGTTAGCCTGCTCAAGAAAATCCTGGGTAGATTGCTTTACTCTGGCCAGTTCTTCTTCCTTCTCTTTTATAGCAGCTTCCGATTCACTTTTAAAATCTGCGATTGCTGCAGTAAAAGTATTTTCTTTTGCTGCCTGGAACTCCTGCAACTGTTTTTCAAGTTCTGCAGTGGAAATATCCTGATTCTGCAGTCTTGCTCTTTCATCTGCAAGAGCAACTTCCATCTCTGAACGCAGTTCAAGTTCTTTGTCCCTGATCTGGCTGTCCATATTTTCTCTTAAGCTCGCACTTTCCTTATCCAGTTCTGCGAGTTTACCCTGTATATTTAATATTTCCATTTCTTTATCATTAAGATCTTTTTCTGCCTGTTCTTTCAGTCTTTCTATTACACTGCCTGCAGTGGAGTCGTATGAGGATTCTTCCATAGCCATAGACTGTTCCTGTTCCTGAAAATACCTGTTTGTAAAGTAGAAGCTGGTTGCTATTGCAATTATACCTAAAATATTAATAACTAAAGGTAAGGTCCCTCCTTTCTTTAAAGGTGTTATTTTAAAAAGATCATCCGATACTGTTAAACGGTTCTGCTCGGTTATTTGATCAATTTCAGATAAAATTTCCTGTTTTTCTTTTTCTGAATGTCCTTCAAGACCGGAAAGTTGTATATCGTCAGGCTGACTCTGAATTATTTCACTCAATGGAAATCCCCATATTAATTAGACTATATCCTGATTATTGTCGGCCTTTGAAATTCTATTCTAAAGAAAGAATATAATTATACTGTGTTGCTGTTAAGGATATTATTGTTTATTCCGATCCTCTTAACTGAAAAACCATAACTCATCGGTCTTAATTTTGACCTAAAGGTGAAATTTTGAGTATTAAAACTAAAATAATTCTTGTTGTTCTGCCATTGCTGATATCTTCAATGGTAATTACGGCAACCATCTCCTCTTTTTCTGCAAGAAGCGGTATTACAAGAATCGCTATAAGTTTCATGTCATTTAAATCAGAAGAACTTCTTAGTTATGCAGACAATCAGTGGAATTTACTTGTTTCAAATGGATTGTCAGAAGAAGATACCTATGTTGATGCAGCAAAAAAAGCCATCGAATCCTATGCAAAATCTATTGTTAAAAGCAAAACAGAGCTTATATTTGCTTTGGATCAGGATTCCAGGGTTGTTCTTGCAACATCAGATTTTAAATTGGGTATAGAAGAAAAATCAGCTCTTTTTACATATCAGAAAGGTGGAATATCCGGTTGGCAGAGTATGATGATTAACCAGAAGAGCAGAGTAGGTTATGGTTTTTTCTTTGAACCTTTTGGCTGGTATATTCTTGTAACAGAAGATGAAGATGCTTTCTATAAAGAAAGTCGTGATATTCTGGAAAGGACTGCTATAGTTCTTGGTGCTACTATTCTTGTTTCAATTTTCCTACTAGTATTTTTCTCGGGATTTTTAACAAGACCTATGACTAAGATAGTACTCGCAATGAAAAAAATTATTATTACTAACGATTTATCGGAAAGGGTTCCAGTTGAGTACAGTGATGAAATAGGAGCTCTTGCACAGACATTCAATATTATGGCAGGTGAACTTGATAAGGCATACAGGCAGATAAAGCAATTTGCTCTTGAGAATGTTATTGCAAAAAGGAATGAACGTAAAATTCGTAATATATTTGAGAAATATGTTCCAAAAAATGTAATTAATTCTGTTTTTGCAAATCCGGAAAGTATGCTTGTTGGCGAGATGAGGCTGATGGTAATTCTCTTTACAGATATAAGAGGTTTTACAACAATTTCTGAAGAGTATCGGCCAGATGAGCTTGTAAGCAATTTGAACCGCTATTTTGAAATTATTGTAGATATTATAACCAGTCATAATGATGGTATTGTGGATAAGTACATAGGTGATGCGGCGATGGCATTTTTTGGAGCTCCGGATTCACGGTCTGATGATACACTGCAGGCAGTATATGCTGCTCTTGAAATTCAAGTGGCCCTTTCAAAGTTCAATGCAGAACTAATTGCTGAAGGGAAAAAACCCTTTAAAACCGGAGTTGGTCTTAATCGTGGGTTAGTTACAATAGGAAATATGGGATCAGAAAAGAAGATGGATTATACAATAATCGGAGATCAGGTTAACCTGGCTTCCCGTCTTGAAGGACAGACAAAAGAATATCATGAGGAAGTTATTTTTTCTGAATCAGTAAATGTGAAGATTACTGGTAAACTGCCCAGCAGGATGCTGGATATAATTCAGGTAAAAGGTAAAACTAAAGGTGTAAAAATCTATACTTCAAAATTAAGTTTAACCCCGGCAGAAAAAAAGGGTTGGGAATACCATGAAAAAGCAATGAATCTTTATTACAAACGGGAGTTTCTGCGGGCTGCCAAATACTTTATGGGTGTTCGGAAACTTTTACCGGGTGACTATATTTCTGGTGAATATATAGAAAGATGTAAAAAATATATTAAAAAAGCTCCACCTGCCGACTGGAACGGTGTAGAGATAAAAACATCTAAGTAGGTATGCCGAGTGTACCCCTCGATACACCTCATTCTTCGGCACTCGGGGTACGATGCAGCTTCTAAACCGGTTGTCGAGTGCTTTTCTATCTTTCGGTCACTGAGTGCGACGAAGTCGTGTATCGAAGTGATCGAGACAACTGCTGATTGTAAAGTGCTTGCAATCACCCAATTCAACCATTAAACTATATACAAATTGATACTCTAACAACTAATCACTGAAAAGAGGTATTTTATGGAAGAAAAACAAAATTTTAAAGCACCAAATCTTGGTAAAACCAGTATTCCTTCACCTATAGAATTATCTACAGTTCGGGGAGATTCAATTGTAAATTATGTCAGTGATGATGAGGGTGTTCTTAATAAAATAAGGATTTTTAATGCAGAAGATACTGTAAGTGTAGAAGGTAATCAGCTGGAGCTTGCAGGACCCCGGGAAAAAATATTTTTTAACCCTTCCCATGTTCATGCTGCAATTGTTACCTGTGGCGGTTTATGTCCGGGATTAAATAATGTAATTAGAGCCATTGTTCGGTGTTTATGGTACAGCTATGATGTTAGACAAATTACCGGTATACAAAATGGTTACAGGGGATTTCTTACGGATAATAATTTTCCTATAATCGAAATGACTCCTTCTTTAGTGGATGATATTCAAATGAAGGGTGGGACTATCCTTGGTTCTTCCAGAGGTGGTGGGAAGCAGGTTGGAGAAATTGCAGATGCCCTTGAGCGGATGAATATAAATATGCTTTTTACAATTGGGGGGGATGGTACCCAACGAGGAGCTGTTGATATTGCAGAGGAACTTGAAAGGCGTAATCTAAAAATTGCTGTAGTTGGAATTCCTAAAACTATAGATAATGACCTTAATTTTATACAAAGATCTTTTGGATTTGAGACAGCGGTTGCAAAGGCTGTTGAAGCAGTAAGGGGTGCTCATGTAGAAGCTCATGATGCAATAAATGGTATTGGTCTTGTAAAGGTTATGGGTAGAGATTCCGGTTTTATCGCAGCACATACTGCCCTTGCAATGAGCGATGTTAATTTTTGTTTAATACCGGAAAACCCTTTTGATCTGGAAGGAGAAAATGGGTTTTTAAGTCATTTGAAAAAAAGGATTCTTAATAGAAATCATGCTGTAATTCTTGTTGCTGAAGGTGCAGGACAGGACCTGGTTAAAAAAATTGAGGGAAAAGATAAGTCTGGAAATAAAAATCTTTCAGATATAGGTGTTTTTCTAAAAAAAGAAATAAACAAGTATTTTAAAGAAGAAGGCGTTGAGGTTAATATAAAATATATTGATCCCAGCTATATTATAAGATCTGCTCCTGCAAACCCTAATGATTCGATTTACTGTTCCAGACTTGGTGCTCATGCAGTTCATGCTGCTATGGCTGGTAAGACTAAAATACTTATAGGTCTTGTTAATAATACATTTGTGCATTTACCAATAAAAATTGCTGTAACATCAAGAAAATATGTAGATCAGGAAAGCAGTTTATGGAGAGATGTTCTGGAAAATACCAGACAGCCTGTACACATGAGTAATGTCTAAGTGGAAAATGAAAAACTAATAATGAATAATGAAAAATTATGAAGATATAATAAAAAAAAGCGGAAAAATTGTAACTTCCAGTTATTACAGTTGTTAGTATTAGTGTAAGAGCAATAGAATAAAGCGTATAAACTTTTTCATTGACC
>DAOVSY010000588.1 GCA_030633365.1 Spirochaetaceae bacterium
AGTTTTGTATCTGTTCAGTTCTTTAAGATTTCAAATAAGTTCTGACTCTCTATTTAAATTTTTAATATTTCTTACTTTAACTGCTTTTATTGCCTGGTTATATGGAAAATTAAGTAAACCAGGATCAAAATTCCCATCTGCATTTTTAGCTTTAATAATTGCATTGGTTCTAATTGCTGTATCAGCTTACTATTTTATAGATACAAAACAGGATTCTCCTGTTTTAGGGCAATCTCTTCTAAGAGATGGCTGGGAAGAATTTAACCCCGCAGCTATAGAACAATACAGGGATGAAGGGAAAGGGATTTTTCTTGCCTTTGGAGCAAAATGGTGTTCTGTATGTAAAATTAATGAAAGTAGAGTTCTTTTTACAGATGAAGGTGATTTATTTTTTGAAGATCGGTCCATAATAAGAATGAAAGGTGATTATACAAATAAAGATCCGGTAATTGATGAATGGATAAAAATGTTTGGTAAAGCAGGAGTTCCTGTTTATGCGTACTATCCCCCCAATGGCAGTGACTATATCTTATTTCCTGAAATACTTAGTTTTTCCATACTGGAAGAGAATATTCCTCTTGCTAGTAAACTAAAAAGACTTGACGACAGCATGTTTTTGATACAACCTAGTAATTAACACTCAGAATTGAGTGGCGTTAATTAATATTTTTCATAACTTATTTCGGTCGTGAACCGAAAAGAACCGGAGGAGAAGAAATGAACACCCCCAATACATTACCAAAAAGGATAAAAGCAACTGCTTTAAAGTATCCTGAAGTTACCGCTTTAATGAGTAAAGATAAAGATGATGAATTCCAAAATATCAGTTTCAAGGAATTTTATGAAAAAATTCGAATACTTGGAACAGGACTTCATAAACTTGGAGTTAAAAGAAATGATCATGTTGCAATTATGTCTGATAACTGTAAGGAATGGATAATTACAGATCTTGCTCTCCTTGGAATAGGTGCAATTGATGTTCCAAGAGGCTCGGACTCCACTGCAGATGAAATGCAGTACATTATTGAACATGCAGACTGTGAACTAGTATTTGCAGAGAATTCTGCACAAGCTGAAAAAATATTGTCCAGGAAAAAAGAACTTCCAAAAATGAAGAAGATAATTACATTTTTTTCTGAAGATAAAATAGATAAAAAACTATCCGAAGGAATTGAGATTCTGTCTTTTGAAGAATTGGAAAAAATATCAACAGATGCATTTGCAAAAAATAGTGATTTATATGAGACAGAACTTGAAAAAGGTGATATTGAAGATATAGCAACTATTATTTATACATCAGGTACAACTGGGATCCCAAAAGGTGTTTTGCTCCAGCATAAAAGCTATATGTACCAGCTTGATGAACTCTATGAATATGTAAATATAGTTTCAGGAGAAATTCTTCTGAGTGTTTTGCCAGTGTGGCACTCCTTCGAGAGAATTATTGAATATGTAGTACTTGAAAGAGGAGCAGCTCTAGCCTATTCAAAACCTATAGGTGCAATCATGCTTCCGGATATGGCTAAGATAAAACCTCAGTGGATGGCTTCTGTACCAAGAATATGGGAAGGTGTAAGAGCCGGTATTTACAGGAATGTGAAAAAAGAGGGTGGAGCAAAAAAAGGTATTTTTATGTTTTTTGTATCTGTAGGAAGTGCATGGGCACATCTTAATAATATGTATAAAGGAACTATTCCCACCTTTCATAAAAGAATAAGGGCTCTGGATATAATACTAAGTATTATTCCGTTGATACTAATTACTCCATTTAAATTACTCGGTGATGCCCTGGTATTTTCTAA
>DAOVSY010000545.1 GCA_030633365.1 Spirochaetaceae bacterium
CAGCCTCTCTGGCAGCCATATAATTTAAAAGAAGACAATTGGACTTTGCATGAGGATATATTCTCTCCCCTTTAAAGCTGATAAGCTTGGCTCCATTAGTGTAATATTCCTCTGGATATACAGGTAATATTGTTGTAAAAGCAAAGAAACAGGGTTTCTTTCCACCTATTAGCTGTAATTTTAAAGATACTTTTCTGTCTCCATTTGCTTTAATAAGTAATTTCAGGCTGGAAATAACATCATCAATTATGAAATTATGTTTAAGTTTAAGAATTCTGGCAGACTCAAAAAGCCGTTCCAGATGATCAGAAACATGCTCAATTTTTCCATTATTCACCTTAATAGATTCATATACACCAAAACTTGAAAAAAGCTCACGCTGGGTTACAGGAATAACTGCATTTTTTTCTTCTATAAGTTCCAGGTTTTTAATAGCATATTTCATAATAACTCCCAGTTAACACTTTATATCATGATATTTTTATCATGTATTCATCTAAGCAGTTTATTATAGCTAATTATATGAAATTGATATAAACTTTTTTAAACAGGAGTATATATGCTTAATTATTATGATCGCCCCTTTGTTTATTTTCCTCCAAAACCAAACAGATTTATTCTTACTCTGGGAAAATTGTACAACAGATACTATTATCTTAGGAGCCATGTTAATTTGGTAGAATCTGTTGATTGTGAAGGCCTCAAGGAAATAAAACTCTTAGCTTCTGATAAGAAGAATCGACTTTTGTTTATATCTAATCATCCTACACACAGCGATAGTCAGATTATTATGGAAGCATTCAGACAAATGGGCGCAACTTCGAATTTCATGGCTGCTTATGATCTTTTTTTCAGACAGAGTAAGTTTAATAGATGGGTAATGCAGAAAGCAGGATCTTTTTCTGTTGACAGGGAGGCATTTAACTCCGAATCAATTAAAGAAGCTGTCAATACACTTCTTACAGGTAAATATCATTTAACTATCTTCTCTGAAGGACGTCCATATCTCCAAAATGACTGGATTACCCCATTACAATCCGGTGCTTCTTTTATTGCTGCTTCTGCACAAAAAAGACTGGATGCAAAAGGAAAAGGAGAACAGATTATTCTTATTCCTACTGCAATTAAACTGACCCACATTCAAAATTGCAGAGATAAAGTCATTACAATGATTAATAGCCTCTATGATTTTTTAAATATTACTCCGAATCCAAAATTAAAAATCGAGGAATCAATTGAAGAGCTGGCTTTTGCCTTAATGGAATATGGTTTAAAATCGTTAGGCTTTCCAGCTTCAAAGGGTAAATCATTAGAGAAACGGCAGCAATCTTCCGGGGAGATGATAATTAAATCTCTGGAAAAAGAGATGAGTATTAAACCAGGAAAAGGTAAAAGTCTAAATGAAAGAGCTTCTGCTATAAGATCAGAAATACATAAAGTAATGCTCAATCCAAATAATAATAGTAAATTATGGGCTCATTCCCGAATACGATCTCAGAAAATTATGCTCGCTTTGAAAATACTCAGCTATCCTCTTGAATATCTTAGAGAAAATCCCAGCCTTGACCGGTGCAGTGAATTTGTTGAAAGGCTAATTGAAGATAAACAATCTAAAGCAATTCCGCCCTACAGCATGCGTAAGGCAATTGTAAAATTTGGAAAACCTTTTAGTATTTCAGAAATAGATTCATCAGAAAGACAAAACAAAAATGATTTCTTTTCTGAAATAACAAATTTCAGCCAGAAAAGTATACAGGATCTGCTTGATAATATTAATTTAACAAACTCCCATGCAGGAGGAGAAATGTTTTAACCTGGATCATCTAATTCCATATACTTAATAGAAATACTAAACCTTCACAAATCAATACCATTTATAAATACCCACAATATTTTCACCTCAAATAAGATAAATTTCTTTTTTATATTTCTCCACTTGACATTATAGTTATATTTGTTTAGTTTTTGTTTCGCTAAGTGTTTTTAGTGTTATATAAATATTTTTATTGTGAATTATATACTATTAAAAGACTAATCATTATTTTTTCAGAAAAGGAGTTCGCTTGTGGATGA
>DAOVSY010000386.1 GCA_030633365.1 Spirochaetaceae bacterium
ATTGGCAGCTTATTGCGAACAGGTCGTGATTTAGTTAATCATGTTGCAATGATTCTGACTGTAAGTGTAGGTGGATTGATGTTTAACTTTTTATTGTATCAGGCCAAACTTATCCCCCAGTGGCTGTCAGTATTGGGATTTACAGGAAATATATTGGCCATATTAGCGAGCCTGTTGGTAATGTTCTATATCATAGATATTATTTCTACAGTCTATTTGGTTTTATTCCTTCCAATTGTCTTGCAGGAAATGATTTTGGCAATATGGTTGATCGTGAAAGGATTTAATTTATCTGTAATTACTTATGAGACTTAATAAGGATGGAAAAAATATGGACTTATGTTTAAGAGTAGAAAAATTTAGTGTTACTGAAAATATGAAAGATAAAATAATAGGAGTATTAGTATGACAATTCTTGTAGTTGGTGCGACCGGGGCAACCGGACAGTTATTAGTAGAGCAGTTGCTAGATCGTGGAGAAAACGTAAAAGTGATTATAAGGTCACCCGAAAAGTTACCAAAATCTATCTTAAATAATGACCACTTATCTGTTATCTCTGCCAGTCTTTTGGAACTGAGTGACTCGGAGATGATAAAGTATACCAATAAGTGTGATGCGGTAGTTTCATGTCTTGGGCACAATTTAAACCTGAAAGGAATTTATGGCCAACCGCACAAGCTTGTAAGGGATGCTACCCAAAGGTTGTGTAATGCCATTAAGGCAAATAACTCTGGAAAACCAACCAAATATATCCTCATGAATACAACTGGTAATAGCAACCGGGATCTTTCTGAGCCGAGTACTTTTGGTGAAAAATGTGTCATTGGACTTATTCGTCTGCTTTTGCCTCCCCATGTGGACAATGAAATGGCCGCTGATTATTTGCGAACAAATATTGGTCAGGAGGATAAGGAGATTGAGTGGGTTGCAGTTCGCCCTGACACTTTAGTTAATGAAGAACTTGTAAGCAAATACCATGTATATCCTTCACCGATCAGGAGTGCAATTTTTAATGCGGGTCAAACAAGTCGAATAAATGTTGGTCACTTTATGGCCGATTTGGTCACTGAAGAAAATGCTTGGAATAGGTGGAAGGGACAAATGCCTGTGATTTATAATGCGGCATCAACATAATAAGTCTTAAATATATCTGATTGCTGCTAAGAAAAAATATTGTGAGTAAAGGAGAAATGAAATGAAAGTAAAAAATATTAGTAGAGGTACTCTGGAAAATGTAAAGATAAATGTGAAAATCAGAATTTCGGCGTTATGGGTAACTTTAATGTTATGCTACATATATGCAGACATCCTTTCTCTGTTCAATCCGGGAGCAGTTGAAGAAATAATTGCTGGTAAAATGGGCCCTTTCCCTGTAAGCCAGGCAGCGTTGTTGTCGGCTTCAATTTTAATGATAATTCCTGCACTTATGGTTTTCCTGTCCCTGATATTGAATCCTAAAGCGAACCAATGGACAAATATCATTGTAGGAATATTGTATACTATTGTTTCATTAGGTAATTTAATTGGGGAAACCTGGGCTTATTATCTTGTATTTGGAATTATAGAAATAGGGCTTACTGTGATGGTTGTTATTTATGCATGGAAATGGCCAAAAATGGAAGCATAAGCTTATTCTTACTTTTCTGAATAATTAATCTTGACACATTGTATTCTCAGTGGTAAATTAAAAGAAACCTACCGTAGGTATGTTTTAAAGGATAGCAATGAAAGAAACAAAAGATAAAATAATTCTTAAAGCCCTCCAGTACTTTGCAGAGCACGATTATCAGACTGTTTCACTTAATTCAATCGCAAAGGGTATTGGAATCACAAAGGGTGGTATATATCATTACTTTAACAGTAAAGATGATTTATTTTTGGAATGTATGACCTCGGTTGTTGATAAAATGAAGGAATTTTCTCTAGGATCAATGAATGAGAATATTGAACTTGAAGATGTTCTTACCGCACTATTTTCTTTTGATAATATTTTTAAAATAATGGCAGATTCCTTTAATATCGATTTTATGGATAATTATTACAACTATAGCTATATGATCTTTGTGGGAATGAAAAAATTCCCTCAGTTCAGAGAGATGATATCAAAGCTATATGTTGAAATGCAGCAGGGTTTGGAGTTTATGTTTATTTCTTATGCAGAGAAGGGACTTGTCAGAAAAGATATCAACTATAAATTACTATCTTTCGAATTAATAGCATTAGTTGAAGGAGCAATCCTTGTAGCCGGGTTTTCAACTGAAATAGATCTTATAGAAGTAGGTAAAGATATTGTAAAAAGCACTATCGAAAGGATAAGTGTTTAATTTTTTTTAAATATAAGCATACCTACGGTAGGTATGTATATGGAGGAAGCATATGGAACAAAATCGGAATTTCAGAGAAAAAATGCTTAGTAAGTGGGCTCGATGGTCTGTGGAAAACTGGGGAAAAGCTCTTTTAATTGCCCTTGCAATAACAGTATTACTTGGATTTGGAATGGCAAGATTAAAAATGGAAATGACATTTTATTCAATGTTACCGGATAAATCAAATCAGGTAAGAGATCTAAAAGAGATAGTCGAAAACTTTTCTTATGCTTCCAGTATTCTTATTGTAATAGATGGAAGATCTATTGAGGATCCACAGGAAGCAGAAAAAACTGTCAAAGATACAATTGATGCATTAGCTTTAGAATATAAAAATGATATTTATAAGTCCTATATTGCAAGCGTTATAGGAAAAGTCGATATAAGCTTATTTAAAGAACATGGTTTAATGTTGACAAAAATGGATGATCTCGAAAGATTAAAACGGTCATACAGTGACCTGAATCTTGTACCTCTTTTAAGACATATAAATGATGACTTTGAAGCTGAATATTCCGGAAACAGCGAAAAGCTTGCAGACGAAGAAACAGAAGCTGTCAGTAGTTTTAAAGGGCTTGGAGAGCTTATTAAACTGATTGAAAATGCTGCAGAAGGACAAAAGGTATCAGATTCAGAGCTGGATGAAGTTCTGGAATCCTATTTGTTCGGGGATCCTTACATAATGAGCAATGATAATCGAATGGGACTTATGATTGTTCAGCCATCGTTTACTATAAATGATATATCTATGCTTCAGCCTGGTGTTGATACTATAGAAGTCGGGGCAAAAAGGATAGCTTCAGACAGAGGCATTAAAGCAGGTCTTACAGGTATAACTACAGTTGGTAGAGATGAAATGGTTACATCCAGTCAGGGTCTTGTTGTTTCATCAATTCTGGCTCTGGTTCTTATTCTTGGACTTCTTGTTCTTATTTTCAGGATGTTTTCTGTTCC
>DAOVSY010000461.1 GCA_030633365.1 Spirochaetaceae bacterium
AGCCTTTGGGTACTTCCCAACATATGCTCTTGGAAATCTTTACAGTGCTCAATTTTCATCTGTAATGGAAAAAGAGATCGATGTGAAAGGTTCTCTAGAAAATGGGAACCTGATTAATGTTCTGGAATGGCTTGGAAAAAAGATTCATATACATGGTGCCTCAAAAACTGCATCTGAACTTGCTGTGGATATAACAGGTGAGAAATTAAATCCGGAGTATTTTAAAAAATATCTTGAAAATAAGTATAAGCAGATTTATAATCTTTAAATAATAAATTTAGAATCAAAAGGGAGAAAAAAATAATGAGTAATAAAAAAGAACCTATGGTTATTAACGAAAAACCAGGGAAAAAGCTATATTGCCTTTGTGGAAAAACAAAAACACCTCCATACTGTGACGGGTCACATGAAGCAACAGATGTTGATGGACCATTTGAAATGAATATTGAAACAGATACAGAAGTTAAAATTTGTACATGTGGTCAATCATCAAATCAGCCTTTCTGTGATGGGACACATCAGAACTGCTAAAACAGAAAAAATAAATAAGGCTTTTGGAAACCATAAGAATAAAGTTAATGTAAGTAAGGTTAAGTAGAAATCATTATGTCAGTCCATTGCAAACACATGTTCTGAGTCAAATGGTATTGCCTTTTGCTGACCAAAATCAAGCAAATCTTCACCTGCATATATAACTGTTCCATTTTTTGCTACAGGGATTTCCTTTTGAAAGTGCTTTATCTGCTTTAGGAAGTTTTTATGCCAGGTACGGGATGATTTTATTTCTATAGGAAAAAGAGTTCTCTGCCTTTCCAGCAGCAAATCAATTTCATTACCATTATTATCTCTCCAAAAATAAATATTTGGTTCCTTCCCATTATTATGACGATATTTCAGAGCTTCAACAACAATCATATTTTCAAATAGATTTCCATGAAGAGGATCCCTCATAATTTGCTCAGGGCTTTCAATACCCAGCAGCCATGCAGCAAGCCCCGGTTCTGTAAAATACAATTTAGGTGACTTAATAAGACGCTTACCAAAATTATTATAATAAGGGGGCAGCCTGAAAATAATATAAGATGCTTCAAGGATAGAGAGCCACTGAGTAAGTGTAGTGTTTGAAACACCAATATCATTCGATAAATTATTGAGATTAACAACCTGACCTACTCTTCCTGCCAGAAGTTTTATGAAATTTTCAAACTGGATTATGTTTTTTATATTAATTATCTGACGCACATCCCGTTCAACATATGTTCTAAAATAGTTGCGGTATGTTGAGAGTATCCCTGTCTGTTCACCATAGATTCGAGGAAGAAATCCCTGATGAAGATACTCCTCCTTAGAAAGTGAAACCCCGTATGCTCTTAGTTCACTTATGGATAGAGGCAGAAGTGTTAGTACAGATGTTCTACCGGCCAGAGATTGACTTATTACATTCTGGAGTTGAAGCTGATGGCTTCCAGTTAAAATATAACTTCCATTGGACACTCCTTCATCAACATAGACCTGAATCCAGGATAATAAATCCGGGACCCTTTGTACTTCATCAAGAATAACCGGGAATTTAAATCTTTTTAAAAAAGTTTTAGGATCAGACACTGCCAATGCCCGTATTTCCGGATTTTCAAGATTTACATAGCTGTAGTCTGGAAATAATGATTTTACTAGAGTTGTTTTTCCAGACTGCCGGGGTCCGATAATAGTTACAACAGGAAGTTCTTTAGATTCCTTGAGAATAATTTCTGACAGAACTCGCTTGATCATAAGTAAATAATAACACAAAACTATACATATTTCAAGTTGAACTTTAAATATGTATAGTTTTCTAATATGAATATATCAAATAAAGCATATTAATAGAGAAATTGTTTTCTGCTTCAGTTTCCCCCTATAAATTACCCATAGTAGCAACCATAATAGCTTTTATAGTATGCAACCTGTTTTCTGCTTCATCAAAAACAACAGATTGTGGACTTCGAAAAACTTCATCTGTCACTTCCATCTCTGTTATTCCAAATTTCTCGTGCATCTCCTGGCCGACACTGGTATTAAGATCATGAAAAGCAGGAAGGCAATGCATAAAAATGGTATCAGAATTGCCTGTTTTATCCATTAGTTTTTTATCTACACGGTAAGGTTCCAGAAGCTTAATTCTTTCCTCATACTTATCCTCTTCACCCATGGAAACCCAAACATCTGTATAAATTACATCTGCATCTTTTACACCTTTATCTATATTTTCAGTGAATTCAATTACAGCACCTGTTAGTTCCGCAACTTGATTCATTTCATTAATTAATGAATTAGAAGGAAAAAGTTCTTTGGGCGCAACACCAACAAAGTGCATTCCCATCTTGGCAGCCCCAATCATTAAGGAATTCCCCATATTACTTCGGGCATCCCCCACAAAGACAAATTTAATTTTGTTTAATGGTTTTGCAACATGCTCTTTAATAGTAAGAAAATCTGCCAGAATTTGGGTAGGGTGATATAGATCTGTCAGGCCATTCCATACTGGAACACCGGCATATTTTGCCAGAACTTCAACAGTTTCATGCTTAAAGCCTCTAAATTCAATACCATCGTAGTATCTTCCCAGAACTTTGGCTGTATCTTCAATAGACTCTTTTTTACCCATCTGGCTGTTGGTAAGAAATGTAATCATTCCACCTTCATCATAAACTGCAGCCTCAAAAGCACACCTGGTTCTTGTTGATGCTTTCTCAAATAGAAGAACAATATTCTTTCTATCAAGAAGATTACCTC
>DAOVSY010000620.1 GCA_030633365.1 Spirochaetaceae bacterium
AATACTAATACTCTTGGATTGGAAAATATAGATTTAAATACAGATAAAAAAGGCTTTATAAAAGTAAACAACAGACAGGAAACAGGAGTTTCCGGAGTTTATGCCATTGGGGATATCTGCGGGAACCCTATGCTTGCCCATAAAGCCACCCATCAGGGAAAGGTAGCAGCAGAAGTAATTTGTGGTTTTAATTCAGCTTTCACTCCCATGACTATCCCCTCAGTAGCATATACCGACCCACAAATTGCCTGGATGGGTTTAACGGAAAAGGAAGCTCGTAATACAGGTGTTGAATATGAGATAGGGAAGTTCCCATGGTCAGCCAGTGGCCGTGCATTGAGTGAAGATTCTGTGGATGGTTTAAGTAAAGTTTTGTTTGATAAAAAAACAAAGCGTATAATAGGAGCTGGTATTGTTGGAAAAAATGCAGGGGAACTTCTTGCAGAGGCAGTTCTTGCCTTGGAAATGGGCGCCGATGCAGAAGATATAAGTAAAACCATCCATGCTCATCCCACCTTATCAGAAACAATTGGGCTGGCGTCTGAGATTGTGGACGGGAGTATTACAGATTTACCGAATTAGAATACCATATCAGTTAAAAATGTAATTGTTATAAGGTATACTCTCAGATAAATGAATCAAAAATTTAGACTAATATATAAAATACTTCTGGAAGAATATGGCCCTCAGGGGTGGTGGCCTGTTTACAGCCTGCGGAATACAGAAAGTCGTGATGACAGGGGATATTATTTAGGTTATGTACCCGTAGAGACGCACGGTCGTGCGTCTCTACGGGGATCGGCTGTATATGAAATTGCAATAGGTGCAGTTCTTACTCAAAACACTGCCTGGACTAATGTTGAGAAGGCCCTTACTAACCTTATAAAGAAAAATATGATAGATCCTGGGATTATATCAAATATAGATCAAGAGGAACTTGCCGAACTTATTCGACCAAGCGGTTATTATAATCAAAAAGCAAAAAAGTTAAAAATACTTACACATTTTTTACAGGAAGGTGATTTTTTTAAAGATGGATATATCCCTGAAAGAGATGATCTTCTGAAACTATGGGGAATAGGTGAGGAAACAACAGACTCGATTCTTCTGTATGCTTATAATTTCCCTGTTTTTGTAGTTGATGCATATACAAAAAGAATTTTTATGCGGCTTGGGATTTTGGATGGGATAAAAAAATATGATGAGATTGCCAGATTATTTACTAATAATCTGGAAAGAAAATATACGATCTATCAGGAATATCATGCATTAATTGTAAGACATGCCAAAGAACATTGTAAAAAGACCCCAAATTGTATTGGCTGTGTTTTAAATAACATCTGCTTAAAATACAAATTCAGCCAAAGGTGAAATCCAAACTCACGGCCTACGCTTTACAAGATTGAGTTTTCATTTTATCCCTCTTTATCTCCAATTGTCTTAATACAGCTCAATTATCAGTGTTTTACTAGCACTTTCTTTCTGACACTTTGAAGAGAAAAAGGCTCTACTCTGATCTTACGCCGATATGATTATAATAATCTTTAACTAACATTAGACGATCATCATTGATTATAATTTTGAAGTACATAAGAATAAGTCTTAGTTTTTATACTAATCTTAAT
>DAOVSY010000140.1 GCA_030633365.1 Spirochaetaceae bacterium
AGGCCATGAATTTTGTGGTGAAATATTGGAAGTCGGAAGTAAATGGAAAGATCAGTTTAAAGTTGGCCAGCAGTACTCAATTCAACCTGCCTTGAACTATAAGGGAAGTCTGGATGCTCCAGGTTATTCCTACCAGTATATTGGTGGAGATGCAACTCATATTATTATTCCCTCGGAAGTAATGGATATGGGCTGTCTTCTACCTTTTAAAAGTGATGCATACTATATGGGATCACTTGCAGAACCCATGTCCTGTATAGCAGGAGCTATGCATGCCAACTATCATATAAAACAGGGAACTTATATTCATGAGATGGGAATAAAAGAGGGTGGTCAGATGGCTCTTCTTGCCGGTGTGGGCCCTATGGGTCTTGGTTTTATTGACTATACACTTAACTGTGACAGAAGGCCATCAAAGCTGATCGTTACAGATATAGATGATGAACGTCTAAAGAGGGCTGCATCAATTTATACAGTGGAAAAAGCTGCCGTAAATGGTGTGGAACTGCTCTATATAAATACAAAAGATATGGATAATCCTGTTACAGAGCTGATGTCTCTTTCTGAAAATAATATGGGATATGATGATGTTTTTGTTATGGCTCCGGTGAAACCTGTAGTAGAACAAGGGGACCAGATTCTTGGAAAAGATGGTTGTCTGAACTTTTTTGCAGGACCATCAAATACAGATTTTAATGCAAATCTTAATTTTTATGATGTACACTATGCTGCACATCACCTGGTAGGAACAAGTGGTGGGAATACCGATGATATGAAAGAGGTTCTTACCATGATGGCAGATGGAGTTATAAATCCAGTTGCACTTATTACTCATGTTGGTGGACTTGATTCTGTTGTTGAAACAACTAAAAATTTACCAAATATACCTGGTGGTAAAAAACTGATATATACCCAGATTGAATTACCACTGACAGCTTTGGATGATTTCAGAGAAAAGGGTAAAAATAATCCTCTTTTTGATGGTCTGGCAGATATTATAGAAAAGACAAATAATCTATGGTCACCGGAGGCGGAGGAATTTCTTTTAAAGAATTGCCAGTAAATTTTATCTGATCACTCCTGGTTTCAGCAATGCAGCATTCTTTGATCCACACTCAACACCAAAAAGTACAGCTTCCTGTAAGCTTGCTTTTTGGTTAAGTTTAAATGCGAGCCCTGCAGTAAATGCATCTCCACTTCCTATAGTATTAATTGGTTTTATTTTTTCAATTTTTACTTCTCTTACAACACCTTTATCATCAATAAAGATTACAGGCATAGTACCTCTTGTCAGTATAGTTTTTACACTGGACATTTTTAGTAGATTCTTAATTTTTTCAACAACCTTAGTTTTTAATTCACTGTTCTCTTCATGTTCTCCAATTGAATATTCAGGAAAAAAAGTAGATACAAATTCTGGAAAATTAATTTTTATATAATCCGGTTTAAAGGAAATTGAATTTAAAAGATCATCGCCTCTGTAATCCAGAATAATAGTTTTGTTATTTTCTTTTGCAAGTTTGACCATTTCCGGAAAAATACTATTACTAAATCCGGAAGCTTTTGAACCGGAAATTATTACATTATTTGTAGTTTTTAATAACTTTTTATATTCGGTTAAAACCAATTTTTCAGTATTATCATCAACAGGCAATGATTCTTCTACAATTTCTGTAACTGTGCTTTTTATATTACTTATTAAAGTTGTGCAAGTTCGTATTGGTGAACTGTTTGGTACAGTTACTATATTTAGATTATCATTATTTGCAAGAGTAATAAAAAATTCAGATCTATATCCGGATTGAGTTAAATGTACTACTTCAGTTCCAAGTTGTGATAACACTCTTGTTACATTTACTCCCTTCCCGGAGGCATCTGTCCTATATTCAGAGGACCTATTTACTTCGTTTTCATTTAGTTTTTTAAGAATAATTGTTTTTTGAATAGTAGGATTTAAGCAAATAACCAGAAAGTCGGATTTCATAATGCCCTCATATAAGTTTTATTTTTGCGGAAAAACAATTGTTGATACAGCTCCATTATTATTTTCAAAACTTACTGTTCCATTTAATTGAGCTGTCATAGATTCCACCAGATCCAGACCAAGAAGAGATGTCGATTCCTTTTTTTGTTTCGGAAAACCAATTCCGTTATCTTTTATAATAATTGTATACTTATTATTTTCATCACTACTTACAATTATGGTTATAGTGCCAGTTTTGTCAGGAAAAGCATGTTTAACTGAATTAATTAATAATTCGTTAAGCAGGAGAGCCAGGGGTACAAGAGTATCAGCTTCCAATTCAATACTATTTCTAATTAGAATCTGAAACTTGATTTCGTTTTTGAAAAATGAAGTTCCTTTTATGGAATCTGTCAGGTCGATTATATATGATTCTAAATTTACGCTTGATAAATTTTTACTACTGTAAAGCAGTTCATGAACCAGAGAGATTGTATAGACTCTTTGTTTAAGATTTTCAAAAATATCTGGATTGATCTCACTTAAAACCACATCACTTTGTAGATTTATTAAAGACATTACTAATGCCAGATTATTCTTTACTCTATGGTGAATCTCTTTAAGAAGGATCTCTTTTTCACCAAGAAATTTTTTTAGTGAATTTTCTATTTGTCTACGTTTTTCAAGTTCAATTTTTGTAGTTTCAAAAAGATAGGAATTTTGTAGTGCTACTGTAACTGCATGAGCAAAGGGTTCAAGTTTTTCTATATCTGAATTTGAAAAAGTGTCTGTTGAATCACTGTCGAGACTGATAAGTCCGGAAACTTTATCTTTTAATTTAAATGGAATCCCTATATATCCACGTATAAAAGAAGTTTCAGGAAATAAAGACCAATGTGGATTAATCCTTGTATCAGATATAATACTTATATTTCCAGTATTCAAAAAGTCTTCTGCATTACCAAGTTCACTTAAATTGATAGAAGAATTATGAATATATTTATCAGCCCCATATTTGTCATAGCCTACTGATGCAACAACTTTTAGAATTTTATTTTCTAAAAGTCTGATATTGGCAGTAGAATAAGGTACAATTTTTTTGGCTTCCAGTAATATTGCATTTAGAATTATTTCTTTATCAAGAGAGTAAGTCAGGGTGAATAATATATTTTGTAGAACTTCGGTTCGTTTCTTTTGTTCTTTTGCCAGTTCAACTGTATGTTTAAGATCCTCTTCATTGAGTTTTCTCTCTGTAATGTCCATCATACTTGTTAGAATATTACCATTCCCTCTGCCTGGTAGATACACATTATATAGAAGATTAAGTTTTCTCCCGGAAATAGTATAAACTGCTATTTCATGTTTACTATAAATTAAACCATCTTTCATATCTGAAAAAGCTTTAATGCATCCTGGTATAGAATAAATGGTGACAATTTTTCTCAGTGACTTTGAAAGTTCATCTTTGTTATCAGTTTCAAAAAGCTGCAAAGTATAGTCATTAAAATCGACAATTTTTAATAAGCGGATAAGCCCTCTGGTTATACTGTTATGAGTAGAAAGATATTCTGTTAATTCTTTTCCATTGTTGCAGGGAAGAGATTCTATAATTTTGTAAATATTTTCAGCATCACCTTCCCAGATCGATATATAGGATTTATCAAATATCTTACGATACCTTGATGTCTGATGTTGGAGATTTCTTTTATGATCTGTTAGTAATTTATTTTCCTTTTTTTTCTTTTCTATTAATTCTATTAGATTACGTGTATTGATATTGTCAGGATTTTTGTAGCTACTCATCAATATCCTCAGAAAGTAAAAACTCTATTTTTATATAAGCGCCATCTCTATTACTAAATTCAATGGAACCATTTATCTGTTTTACAAGGGAATTAACAAGGATAAGTCCCAGATTGGTATTCCCTCTCTGAAGAACATGTGCAGGGAATCCTATCCCGTTATCTCTGACTATAAGAGTATATTTATGATCTAATTCAGTGAGAGAAACAGTAATTTCACAACTTGGTTTCTGACATGCATATTTCAAACTGTTTGTAATAAGCTCATTAAGGACCAGGCCCAGAGGTATAAGCTTATCCAGATCAAAATATATATTATTGGGTATATCAATTTTTATCTTAATATCACTTTGGTAAACTATTGCTCCCCTTATAGAATCAATTAAATCGTAGATGTATCCATAAAAATCAACATTTCCTATGTCATTATTCTCATAAAGTTTTTCATGAACCAGCGCAATAGAATGAATCCTTTGGCTTAATCCCTCAAATAGTTCGATCTCTGCCGGGTTTGAAAAATTTGCATCCTGGAGGTTAATCAGAGCTATTATAATTGTAAGATTATTTTTTACTCTGTGATGAATTTCCTTTAGTAATAATTCTTTTTCTTCCAAAGATATCCGTAGAAGACTTTCAATATTTTTACGATTTTCTATATCCCTTTTTATTTGTTCAAATAAGCTGGCATTTTTGAGGGCAATTGCTGCTGCGTGGCATAATGTTTCTAATTTTTTTACATCCCCTGCCAGGAAAGAGGCTTTCTTATTACCATCAAGGTTTAGGAGTCCTATGATATCTCCCTGATACTCAATAGGCATAGACAGAAATGACATAATATAGGATGTCTCTGGAAAAATACTCCAATTGGGGGATTTGTTAGTATCTTCAATAATTTGAATTTGATTATAGTCCTGAAATGTGGTTGCAGATCCTAAGGTAGCAATATTTTTTGCAAATTTTGTCATAAAATCTGCTGCTCCAAATTTGTCATAGCCTCTGTGCCTGGCTACTATGAGATTACCATCTTTTAGGAGCATAATATTAGCACTGGAATATGGAACTACTTTTTCAACCTGCTGGAGAATAGTATTCAGGATGTCAATCTGATCAGTTTTGGAGGAAAGAGAAAAAGTTATATCCATTAGAATATCTGCAATCTTCTTTTGCTCCACTGTATCCTGAAGAAGTTTAGCCTGCTGCTGTTCTCTCTCTATCCGATCAGTTATATCCATCATACTTATAAATACTGACTTCCCCTGTTTGTCTGGAAAAAATACAGTAAGCAGTATATGGAATTCAACACCGTCAAACCTGCGACCAATGGTTTCACATTCATAATGGTATCCACCAGTTGCAATTGTTATAAATTGTTCTCGTAAAGTATAAAAAGATTCTGATATAAATATCTTGTCAAGTGATGACATCAGATGATCTTTGTTGTCTGCAGCAAATAGTGCTACAGCAGCATTATTTATATCAAGAATTTTAATTTTATCGATAAGCTCTTTAAGAAGTTCAGAGTGATCATTCAGATAATTTGTATATTCCTGCTTTGTTTTACAGGGGAGTTTCTTCAATGCTGCAAATACTTCAGAGAAATCCTCTTCCCATATTGCAGCAGCTGAGTTTTTAAACATGTCGTAATATTTTGATTTTTGCTCTGCAAGCCTGTTAATATCTTCTTTTAGAGAATACTGGTTCTTTTCCAGTAAAGAAAGTTTGTGTTCAAGACCTGTTA
Organism: Spirochaetaceae bacterium; assembly: GCA_030633365.1. The sequence continues at coordinate 5,504 of DAOVSY010000140.1, forward strand.
TTGTGTCATCCAAGTGTATACTCCACTCTCAATACATGTCCTTAACCTATAGCTGCATTAAATCCACTTAAAAGAAGAACAACAACTCCCAGCAGCATGTTAAGCATAAGTAATATGGCTTTGGTTTTATTAACCCTTGGATTAGGACCTTTCATATTTCTTCCAATAACCTGACTTCTTAGGATTGCTATAATTATCATAATAATGAACAGGATATGTTTTATACCTAAAATAAGAGAATATGTGTTTCCAAAATGAAATAAACCCTGGAATTCAGGTATCATTTTGCCCTGTATTGCACCAGTAATAAATAGACCAACAATACTTACATATACAAGCTTACTCATTTTTCCCTGTATTACGTTAATTAGTTTTACAGTTTGTGGGCCCATATCAAGAACTTTTTTTATTGATGGAAATACAGTTAGCCCAAGAGTAAGCATTCCGCCAATCCATATGGCAGTAAAAAAATCATGAAGAAAAGTCAGTATAGCAATTAATATAAAATTATCCGGCATTATTAAACTCCTTTGGTTGCATAGGCGAGCAGGAAGCTTGCTTCCGACCAGCCTATGGATGCTGAGGTCGTTCCTCATCGCTTCGCTCTTCCGGTAAGACTCATAGGCGAGCAGGGACAAAGTCCCGACCAGCCTTAATTACTTTTATAATATATTGCAATAAATATATTCTATCAAGTCATAGGATTTTAATTTAATTATCATAATTTACAGAACAATCTATTTATTTAGCAGAATGATCTCTCTCTAAAAAAAAATTTGCCCAGCCGGAAGTATCTCTAAGAGCATTGTCTTTTATAATTGGAGAGCGGTTCAGAACCTGTGGAATACCTTTTTCAAAGTACCTTTCCCTGTTATAGGCTCGTACCCAGATACAATCTCTGCCTGCTTGTACAAGTTCACATTTATCCCTCAGGCTCCCTCCACAGGGTCCATTCCTCTGGTTTTTTACACACTGTGATTGAGGACAAAGGTATGCAATATCTGTAAGTGAACAGTCACCGCATTCCTTACATTCAAAAATAGCAGATTTTACCATTCTTTCATTAAAATATGCTATGCGGTTAAGTTTTCCATGTTTCTCCAGAAAAGTAAAAAGTGGTTTACCTATTTTAAAGAATGGTGATTTTGTTGAAAAAGCCAGGGCATGGACTAATAAAGAAAAACGGTATTCAATAGAGATATTTTTTCTGTATCTTTTTTTTACACGTTCATTTAGTATAGGATTCTTTAATGATATATCAGAAAGACCTGTTTCTTTATCCTTGCCAAAATAGTAGAATTCTCCACTTCTTGGGAATGTAAGTTCTTTAACCAGATCTGTAAGAGGAGTTTGCTCATACTCTTCTGCTCTGTCCAAAATTTCTGAATAGGCAGAATAAGTTGCTACACCCCCTATGTATCCTCCCCTGTATCCCATTTTTTTAAATGCTGCCAGCTGCATTGCTGCCAACTGTAAGTAATACCTTTTTCCTTTATCTTCCGACTTTCTTTCTTTTTCAATTCTTGTCAGAAGTTGATCACTCACACTACATCCTGGTATTAGCCCTTTATTAAAAATATTGGCAACACCATATGTCAGTTTGTATATATTCCCAATCAGGGGAAGGTTTATATTGTTTATCGTATTGTACTCATACAGTTCATGTGATTTTCTTATGTCGTATCCTATCTGAGGAATTGTAAACTGTGCACCGGCACTGACCTTTGCATGATATTTTTGGTACTGCATCATCTGTTCTGCTTCTGTTAGTTTGAAGGGAGAAACAGTACATCCCAGGAAAAAATCAGTTTTATCCAATTTAAAGGTTGAACCAGGTTTTTTACATTCTATTTGAATACCTTTATTCATATCTGCCAGTTGCTTTAATAACCCCACAGAATCAATATCAAAAACCGGCTGGGCAATTCCTTCATATCCATTAACAGGATAATCTCCTGTCAAAACCAGTAAATTGTTAAGTCCTTCTGCTGCATACATCCA
>DAOVSY010000548.1 GCA_030633365.1 Spirochaetaceae bacterium
ATAATAAGAGCCAGGAAGCGAAAGAAAATGAATCAATTAAAAAGTTAAAAGACCGGGCAGAAAAGATATATAAATGGCTGGATGAGAATGAAGATAAAATTGGAACTCAGGGAAACCCAATAAAAAGTAATATTATTGATAATGAAAGTGCAAAGATGTCTACAGGCCATGGAGTCATTCAAGGTTACAATGGAATAGCAGCAGTAGATGATAAACATCAGGTTGTAGTGTGGGCAGGAGCCTTTGGAGACAGTAATGAATCAGGCCACCTCCCGGAAATTCTGGAAGGAGTGGATAAAAACTGCAGGAAAGCAGAAGTCTCAGATACAATATATGAAGAAGTGGTAATTACTGCAGACAGTGGATTTCATAATGAGAAAAATATGAAACTAATTGACGCTGATGGAATAACAGCGTTCATAGCAGATAATAAGTTTCGAAAAAGAGATGTAAGATTTAAAGATGCAGGAAGATATAAAAAGAAAGTAGTAAACTGGAAACCCAAAAAAGGTAAAAATTATTTTACAGCAGATGATTTTATTTTTAATGAATTAACTGGAAAGTTGATTTGTCCTGCCGGATTCCCAATGTGGATGAAATGTAAAAACTTTCAAGCAGGAAAATATAAAGGTGTATCCTATATGGGCCATATTAAGAATTGTACAGAATGTTCTTTAAAATCTAAATGCATCCGGAATGAAAAAACAAAAGCACGTCAGGTAGCGAAACTGGATCTGACTAAACTGGAAGGAAAAGAATCCTTTACAGCAAAGATGATACGAAGATTTGATACTTCTGAAGGGAGAAGTATTTATAGCAAAAGGATGGGAACTGTCGAACCAGTCTTTGGTCATTTAAGAGGAGCCCTTCATTTGGATCGGTTTACTTTGAGAAGTAAACCGAAGGTAAATAACCAGTGGTTGTTATATTGCATTGTTCATAATATCGGGAAGATTCAACGATATGGAACAGCATAAGGAAGATGGAAAAGAATAAAGATGCAGGAAGCCTGCATACATATTTTAATAAGTATATTTATTGGTTGTTAGGATAAAAATACTGGAGTAGTATTGGAAAGGTAAACTGCAAAATGGGGTTTTCCTACAGCCTCGTTGAGGCTGTAGAAAAAGTGTAAATTTAACTATCTTTCCAGGAATTCCTATGATAAAATTTAATGGGATCAGGAGGGATACAAATGGGAAGATTTAGAGAATATTCTTATGAACAGACCGTTTTTCTGCAAATAAATTTCAATAAAAAGATTTTACAAGGAACCTTTGAATATACATTACATAATTTAATAGATAGGAAACTAGATTTAAGCCTCTTTTATAATAGGGTTCATAATGATGAAACTGGAGCCCCTGCATACGATCCGGCAATATTGTTAAAGATAATTCTTTTCGCATACTCAAGGGGAATTATATGCAGCCGCCCTATAGCCAGGCTTTGTAGGGAGAATGTAATTTGTATGGCATTATCAGCAGATACATCCCCACATTATACAACGATAGCAGATTTTATATCTTCAAATGCAAAGGAGATAATAGATTTGTTTACCAGAGTTCTTTCTGTCTGTTACACCCAGAATTTAATTGGTAAGAATATGTTTGCAATTGATGGATGCAAGATTTCATCCAACTGTTCAAAAGAATGGAGCGGAACGAAAAAAGAGCTACTTGAGAAAGCAGGAAGAATAGAAAAGGCTGTAGCATATCTGGTCACAAAACATGAGGAAGAAGACAAAAATAAATATAATAAGAGCCAGGAAGCGAAAGAAAATGAATCAATTAAAAAGTTAAAAGACCGGGCAGAAAAGATATATAAATGGCTGGATGAAAATGATGAAAAAATTGGAACTCAGGGAAACCCAATAAAAAGTAATATTATTGACAATGAAAGTGCAAAGATGTCTACCGGCCATGGAGTTATCCAGGGGTATAATGGAATAGCAGCAGTAGATGATAAACATCAGGTTGTAGTGTGGGCAGAAGCCTTTGGAGACAGTAATGAATCAGGCCACTTACCTGAGATTTTGGAA
>DAOVSY010000472.1 GCA_030633365.1 Spirochaetaceae bacterium
CATACTTTCATAGATGAACCAGGTGTAACATCATAAGGAGTTAGAATGCCATTTTTAGTAGGGTGCCATTGTTTAGCTAGTTCATGGTTTGATTCAGCTAGACTTTCTCCAAATTTAGGTTTTCTTGGCTTCATAGAATTTGTCATTTTTTCTGAATATCCATTAATTATATATACAAAATAAGTCAAAAATGCCAGGTGTAGATGCCCGAATTAAAATAGCATAAGTTCCCTATTAAATATGATCTAAAAAAATATGAAAACTATCTGGAATCCCTGTTTATACTTCCTTTTATAAATCTCGAAATATATTAGTGCAAAAATAAAGCGGGAACATGTCCCGCTATTTAAGAAAAACTGAAAAGGAATATTATCGACTCAGTACAGATTGAACATGTTCCTTTTCAACAGAAATAGAATTAGATAAATAAGCCTTAATTAGAGAATGCTCAGCCATATTATTTATTACCCGCATAACACCACCGGAAGCATTATGAATAAGAGTCATGGCAGCTTTAGTAAAAAGAATATTCCCGGTAGAAACATCACTGATCCGTTGTTCAATATAAGAAAAGGTTTCTTCTTTGCTTAGGGTATTCATTTTTACAGTGACAGTAATAGTATTTGCAAGAGATTCCAAAATGGAAAGTCCAAATTTTTGAAGTAGGTGATCCTGACCACAAAGAAGAATCGTTACTGCATCAACAGAGTCATAATTAAAATTTGCAATAAGCCTTATTTCCTGAAGAATATCATTACTCAGTTTATCTGCCTCATCAATAAAAAGAATCGGATGAATATGGTTGGTTTCGTTTAAATATAAAATATGTTCATGAATAGCCTTAAACATAGGAGCCCTTCGACCTGAAGATTCAAGACCAAAAACATTACAAAGATGTGCATAAAATTCCAAGATCCCAACAGAGGTATGGCAAATGTAGTGTGTTCTGAATATTCCTTTTGGCAGAGAATCATTAGCCATTCTTAACAGGCAACTTTTACCAGTTCCTGATTTTCCTGTCAGGACACCAATTCCTTTTGTATCAAAAAGAATCTGCAGATGTCCTGAGGCTTCAACTACACCTGGAAGATTTTTTAGATCTTTAGTTTTTATTTCTTTGGTAAAAGGATTACCTGATAAATTGAAGTGTGCGTAAACTTCCCGTATTTTCATATTACCTACCTCCCATAGTTGTAACCATTAGATTCACAGGAAGGTTGGATGATTCTTCCCCTATCTCAATATCTTTAGCATTTGAATAGTTTCTTCTTACTTTTGTATTTGCATAAGAATCAACAATTCTTGCATCTCCATATTCTTTCCCTCCATAACTGACAAGAACTCTTGTTATTGGTGGGTGAGGATCAAAATAGATATTTATCTTTTTTCCAGCCAATATTGCAGGCGCTTCAAAAAGTGTTCCCAAAAGTGTAAAGGTGGAATCTTTGTAAACCTTTCTTTCATACATATGAAGGAAGATTCTATCAAGATTCACCTCCGGCTTTACTGGCCTGATATGATGAGCTTTGGCTATCCAGGCATCAAGTGGAGTTAAACGATTTTGTAAGCCACGGTGTGGTGATCTGTGGTATTCACATTCCAGCCATGTATTAAATCTAGCATTAAGATCATCAATATTTTTTACTTCCCCGATATCAAGAGGACGGGTGAACTGATCCCGTACTGTTCTAAAAAATCGTTCAACTTTTCCTCTCCCCTGAGGCCTACCTGGTTTACTATGGCTTAAGATAATACCCAGGATATCCAGAATCCGTTTTGTCTGATTTGAAACAAAACTACTTCCATTATCAGTATAGAGCCTGCCAATCATTCCCTGGGCACCAATAATATGTTTTATTCCATCCTCGAAAAGTATGGATTTTTCAGAGAAAGAAAATCTTGCATAAATAATACGCCTTGTAGCATCATCCAAAAAAGCCATAAGAAGAGCTTTCTTCTGCTTCCCTTTATCGTCACCTACTTCAGGTCCATACATGACATCCACCTGGATGCATTCTAATGGAGAAAAGAAATCAAATTTCAGACTTTTCTCCTTCTCACAGGTTTTTCCTCTTTCTTTAAAAGTTAGCCCCTGAGATTGAATAAAACGAGATAAAGATGAACTTGAAATGTATTTATTTATTATTTCTTTTTCCTGTAATTTACGAACTGCTGCCACAGCCGTCAATTCCTTGTTTGACTCTAAAAGATTGATAATAGCAGACTGATCTTCATCACTAATTATCCTGCTTTTCCCCTTATCTTCTCTTTGTTTAGGATTAAGCCCCTCTTTTCCGTATTTTCGGTACTGGGACAGCCAGTCTCTGATACACCCTTCTGTAAGGGTTGTTCTTTTTGAGTAAGGAATTACATATTCCCTTTTTGATTTCTCTTTTACTAGTTCTGTAAGCTTCCCTCTTGCAATATAGGGGTTTCCGAGTTCCCCTACAACAGAGTACCTAAAATCACAAATTGTCTTTCTTTTTAATTCGTATTCGCTTTCCGTCATGAAAATATCCTCCTGTAACCTATTAACTTGAGTCTATTTTTAGTTTGCCTGACCAGATAGCCCCCTTATTAAGTGGTAATCTAATTCCTGTTTTAATTTCTCTTATTCGCAGGATATTACTTCGGGAAAAAAACAGAGGGTTGTATCCCCTTTCAAGAAAAG
>DAOVSY010000409.1 GCA_030633365.1 Spirochaetaceae bacterium
CCTGTCCTGGTTTTTTTCATAAAGATTGAAGCTCCCGCTACAAGAACTAAAGTTATAAGTACTCTGGGAGTAACTAAAGGGAAAATCATATTTGACAACCAGTCCGACACAGCAAAAGCATCATCAGATGAAAGGCTAATAGTATTTCCTCCGGTAAAAGTGTATATGGCACCCTGAAGGATAGTCATCATTCCAAGGGTAACAATAAAGGAAACTATTTTTGCCTTTGCTACTAATAGGCCATTTATAAGTCCAATTAATCCCCCGGCTAAAATTGCAACAGGAACGCTTCCCCCAAACCCTATATACTCTTTTAAACCTAATCCGATTATCCCTGAAAGAGTAACAACTGTACCAATGGTAAAATCGATCTGACCAATTATAAGTATAATGGTAAATCCTATTGCAACAGTTGCATTCATAGCCAGGGTACGCATAATGGTTGTAAGGTTGAATACATTAAAAAATCTCGGAGCAAATAAAGTCATAAAAAGAAAAACAAAAATGAAAAGAATATAGATTCTGTTTCTATCTGCAAATGTAAGTAATGAAGCTTTGTTAATATTTTTTTTAAGCATCGTCACGCCCCATACTTCGTAATGATTTGGCATTTATACCAACAACCAGAATAAAAATAAAACCCCGAATCATATCCTGAGAAAAAGTCCCAACTCCCAGAAGCGTCATAATATTATTCATTAGTCCAATAATCAGAACACCCCCAAGAACTCCTATTATCGATCCACGCCCACCTGCAAGGGTCATCCCACCTATTACAATTGCTGTTACAGCCTTAAAATCGTAGCCTGTCCCGTTATACCAGGCACCAACCCTGGAAAGAGAGGTAATTGTAAGACCTCCAATAGTTGCTGTCAGAGCACAGATAATAAAAGCCATACCAATAACTCTTTCTGTATTGATACCGGAAAATTTAGCAGCTTTCTGTGCAGCTCCAGTCATTTTCAACTGCATTCCGTATTTGGTTTTTTTCATAATGAAATTTAGAATGAATACAAGAATAATCAGCATTACTAAAGGAAGAGCAATTTTATTAAAAAATCTTAATCTGTAAATGGCATCAAACATATCGCTGGCTCTTTGGGTTTTTGCTATCATATCCGGGTATATTTGCTTATTAACCCAAACCAGCCGTATTACTCCCAAAGTTACATAGTTAACAGCCAGGGTCCAGATTATTGGATTTGCCTTGTATTTACCAATTGCTACTGCATTTATAAGACCTATAAACAACCCTGCAATAACAGCAGCAAGTATTGCAGCAATAAATCCAAACTGAAGCATCTGCACAGCAACAATTCCTGTTAATGCCATTGTTGTTGGAGCAGATAAATCTGCAAATTGACCGGAATAGGTCACAAATGCCATACCTACAGCTACTATACCCAGCATAGAAACAGCATCAAGAATATTTAACATATTTTGAGCAGTTAAGAAATTATTAATAATTCCAAGGCTCTGAAGGATAATACCCAGCACTAAAAACATTAGTGCAACAGCATAGATCCCTGCATAATGCATTACCTTTCCAAATAAATTTATACTGGTAGCTCTGGAATCTATCTGCTTTATTTCTTCCTGTGCTGTATTAATTAATTTATTATTTTCCATATCTATACACCTTCACCATTTGCAGCGAGAAGAACACTTTCCTCAGTACAGTCCTCTTTAGGCATCTCTTTAATAATCCTGCCCTTGCGCATTATTAAAATACGACTTGAAAGAGAAACAAGTTCCGGAAGATCTGAAGAAATTAAAATTACTGTATTACCCTCTCCAGCCAAACGTTCTATGGATTGATGTATAGTCATTTTCGCACCAATATCAACACCCCTTGTAGGCTCATCCAGAATCAATACTTTTGTTTCACATGCCATCCATTTGGCCAGTAAAACTTTCTGCTGATTTCCCCCGGATAAATTACCTACAATTCGTGAAGGATCCGGTGGATAAATTGATAATTCTGTAATTAATCTATCTACTTTTTCTATCCCTTTTTCTTCCTGATAAATACCCTTTTCTATCAACTCAGGAATTAAACCTGCCAATATATTCTCTTTAATATCAAGTCTTAATGCCAAACCCTCTGTCTTTCTGTTTTCAGTAAGATAGACTATTCCATTCGTAACAGCCTGGCCCATATTATTAAAATCAATTTCTTTTTCATCCAGAAAAATCTTCCCTGAATCTTTATCATCCAGTCCAACAAGAACTCGTGCAATCTCACTCCTGCCAGCACCCGATAAACCACAGATACCCAAAATTTCTCCTTTAAAAGCATTAAAGGATACATCATGAAAAAAACCATACCGGGATAATTTTTCAACACGCAATCTTTTTTTATCCTGAGTATGATTTGCATGGGAATAAAATTCAGCAACCGATTTACCTACCATCATCTGAACTAGCTCGCTGCTGGTTACTTTACCAATATCTTCAGTTCCAATCTTTTTCCCATCTCTAAGAACTGTCACTCTGTCAGCAACTTCAAAAATTTCCGGAAGATGGTGAGAAATATATATAATTGCCAAACCATTCTTTTTTAGATTATGTATTATAGTAAATAGCCGTTTTACTTCTTCTCTTGAAAGAGCAGATGTAGGCTCATCCATAACCAGAATACTGGGATTATTTCCAAGAGCCTTGGCAATCTCAACCAATTGTCCCTCATGCTGGCTAATTTCCTCTATCTGTAGCATTGGATCAAGATGTTCAAGACCAACCATTCCAAGACATCTTCTGGTTTCATTTATAATTTGTTCCCGATCCAGAAAGAATCCCTTCTTTGGTAATCTTCCTACAAGTACATTTTCTGCTATACTTAAAGGGAGTGCCAGGCTTAATTCCTGATAGATCATTTCGATCCCATTCTTCTTTGCCTGAGCAGGTGTATGCAGATCTATTTTATTTGAATTTATATAGATATCTCCTGAATAATCATCAAATGACCCTGCAATAATTTTCATTAAAGTGGATTTGCCAGCTCCATTTTCCCCTATAAGGGCATGAACTTCGCCAGCTTTAACATTAAAATCTACATTATCAACAGCAAGAGTACCAACAAACTGCTTACTTACTGCCTTCATTTCAAGAGCAGTCTCAAAAGACTCAGTACTCCTTATTACTTCATCACTCACTTGCTA
>DAOVSY010000374.1 GCA_030633365.1 Spirochaetaceae bacterium
CACAAAAGGGAAAGATTCGAGAGTGAAGAGTATGGAAAAGAACTTCTTTCACTGTTTGGACTTGATGGTTTTGCTGATTCCTATCCTGAGCAGCTCTCCGGGGGGCAACAGCAGCGTGTAGCCATTGTCAGGGCTATGGCAAATAAACCTGATGTCCTAATGCTTGATGAAGTTACAGCAGCTTTGGATCCTGAATTAATTGGTGATGTTCTTTCTGTTATTAAGGATCTTCGGGATAAGGGTATGACTATGTTGATTGTAACCCATGAAATGAGTTTTGCCAGAGATGTTTCTGACAGAGTATGCTTTCTGGATGGAGGACGTATTATTGAAGATGCTCCCCCGAATAAGCTTTTCTCAAAACCTGAAAACCCGCGAACAAAACAATTTCTTCAAAGAATTATAGAGTCCGGTAGATTATGAAAAATATATTAGTTTTACAGAGTGATTTCGGACTGGATGACGGAGCAGTCAGTGCTATGTACGGGGTCTCCAAAAATGTTGATAAGAATTTGGAAATCCATGATTTAACTCATGGTATAACACCATTTCAGGTGCTGGAGGGTTCTTATAGATTGTTTCAGACAGTTAAATATTGGCCAAAAGGGACTGTCTTTGTGTCTGTAGTTGATCCGGGAGTGGGAACTCCCCGTAAATCTGTTGTAGCTGAGACAAAAACAGGACATTATATTGTCACTCCGAATAATGGAACTTTGACTCATATAAAAAATAATTATGGTATTGCCAGAGTAAGAGAAATTGATGAATCGGTTAATAGATTAAAAGGTTCAGAAGATTCTCATACATTTCATGGAAGAGATGTTTATGCCTATACAGGAGCAAGATTAGCTTCCGGGGTTATTGATTTTGAAGGTGTTGGTTCTTTATTGAAAGTAGAAGACATTGTTGAGATTGAAATTGAAGTTGCAAAAGTTTCTGCAGGACTAATAGAAGGTACAGTAGAGGTTCTTGATATTCGTTTTGGACATCTATGGACAAACGTCAATGGCGAAATGCTCGAAGAAGCTGGTTTTAACTTAAATGATGAATTGGAAGTAGTAGTTACCCATAAAGGTGAACAACGTTACAGAGGTATTATTCCTTATGTACGTTCTTTTGGATCTGTTGAAATGGGAGAACCTCTTTTATATGTAAACTCATTATTAAATGTAGCAGTTGGTTTACATCAGAGGAATTTTGCAGAAACTTATAATATAGGTATTGGTCCTGAATGGGAAATTACTTTCAAAAAATTCAGATAATAGTGTCTTAAATATGAAAGATTTATCCCTTTATAATAAAGAAGAGATTAAAAATTTTCTGGAACAGGATCCTTATCTTCATATTTACAGTTTAGGAGATCTGGATGATTTTTTCTGGCCTTTTACTATCTGGTATGGTTACAGGACTAATAATAAACTAAAAGCAGTAATTCTTATTTACAAAGGCCCTGATTTACCTACTGTATGTGCTCTTTCAAGAGATTATGATGTAATGGCTGGACTTTTAAGTTCTGTGACGCATATTTTGCCAGACAGGTTTTTCTTACACCTTAGTCCAAATCTGGAAAATATTCTTAATAAAACATTTCATCTTGAATCAGGATCAGAACATTATAAAATGGCTTTAACTGATAATGACTTTCCTGTAGTTCCGGATACATCCAATGTAATTAGATTGACTCATGATGATCTACCAGATCTTGAAAAGTTGTATAAAGAAAGCTATCCGGATAACTGGTTTGATCCCCGTATGCTTGAAACCAATCAATTTTTTGGTATTAAAAAAGAGGATAGGATAGTCAGTGCTGCTGGAGTACATGTTTTTTCCCGGTTATATAAAGTTGCTGCTCCTGGAAACATTGTTACTCATCATAATTACAGGGGGAAGGGTTATGGAACCCAGGTTACAGCTGCTCTTTGCAAGTCTTTATTAAAATTTGATGTTCGAATAGGACTAAATGTTCAATCAGTTAATATTCCGGCTATAAAATCTTATACAAAACTGGGTTTTGAAGTTATAGCCCCTTATTCTGAGTTTGTTGCTCAACGAAGATAATAGAAATTCTATTTTACAGTTATAAATTCACTAAGATCTGAATCAAGTATTCTTTTTAATTCTTCAAAATTATCTTTATTTGTCTCTGCAAAAAGAAATCCAAAAACTGGATATTTATTAAAATCTATTTTTCTAAGTTCCAATGGAGTTTCAAAGGTTTCAAGAAGTTTTTCATAGTTAAAGGATAATATATTCTTAGCTTCTACTCCTGTAGAATTATCTAAAACAATAATACTGAAGAGTTTTCCTTCTTTATTTTTTAAAACTTCGTCCCATTCCGGTTTTTTCTGTGTGTAGTAGTACAGGTAAGGATTAAACCCGTAGGCTCTGAATGTTATATCTGCAGTTGTACACCAACCTCCAAATCTCATGGGGTTTACTTCAATGGGTAGTATATTTCCGTTTTTATCTCTTCTTAACTCAACGTGTACAGGAAAGTTTTTTACATTGGAAAGTTTACCAATGTTTTTTAAAAAATCTGTAAATTCCTCAATATTACTTTCAATAATATCTTTTGATGTTGTATAAACTCTGTCACTTACATCAGTATCTGAAGCAAATGTATGATGTAAAATGCTAAGAATAACAGGCTCTCCCATAGAATTAAAATATGCATCAACAGCAAACTCATCCCCTTCAATACATTCTTCTATTATAAATGAACTTGTGTCCAAAACCTCTGACGGGTAAATATTTTTAATCTTATCAATTTCATTTTTTATCAGTTCAATGGTTTTTATCCATTCTTGTTTATCTGAAACCTTATATACACCCATACTAAAAAAACCAACAGTTGGTTTTATTATAAATGGTAGGGGTAAGTTTTTAAAATGTATATTTCCCAGATCATTTATATGAACTTTTTTAAAAAAGAAATCAGGATATAGGGATTGGATCAAATTACGGAACTTGAACTTGTTTTTAAATAATTCGATTTTAGCAGGTAGATCAGTAAATGATAAATTTTTTGAAATCCAGCCGATTGCATTTTCAGATGTTGTGTAAATTAAAGGATTGCTGATTTTCTCTGCTGATTTAACAGCATAGGATTCTGTAATTAAATTAGTATTAGTGTAGAGTCCCAATTCTTTAACTATCTCTGTGTTTACTACAGGAATATTATGGTCTTTAACTGTACTTTTAAAAAAATCTGAAATATAAGGTTCATCTGCAAAAAACATAAAAATCCTCTCTGGAGTAGATATTTATTAAATTATTCATGCAGATTTATAACAAATAGTTTGGAAAATGACCATATATAATTAAAAAAAATTAACCTTCGAAATAATTTTTTATATCGAAGGTTGAATAATACCGGGAAGTTATTTATCCCCGACGATATTCATCAGGAACCATATCTTCATTTACATTCTCAATAGTTGAACCAGAACCCA
>DAOVSY010000285.1 GCA_030633365.1 Spirochaetaceae bacterium
AGCGCAAAAGGCTCGATAGATTCTATAATTCATCTGTTTTTTCATCTTCTACAGGTGTCATAACCCCTACAACCAGGCTGCTGAATACTTATTCATCATACAACCAGCACGCAACCTTATGCCCTGGAGACACTTCCTTTAAAGGAGGATACTCCATCTTACATTTTTCCATAGCCCTTGGACATCTTGGATGAAAATGACAGCCCCTTGGGGGATTAATGGGAGAAGGAACATCTCCCATCAAAACAGGCTCCCTGTTTTCACGCCCTTTCGGATCTGTTGCAGGAAAGGCGTCAAAAAGCGCTTTGGTATAAGGATGTAAATGATCCTTAACAAGCTCATTTTTATCCGCAGATTCAACTATCTTACCCAGGTACATAACCAGAATTCTTGTTGATATAAATTCAACAACTGCAAGATCATGGGCTATAAAAATATATGTAAACTTATATTTATCGTGAAGATCCAGAAGAAGATTAAGAACCTGAGCCTGAATAGAAACATCCAGTGCAGAAACAGCTTCATCACAAATAATAAATTCAGGATCCAGCATTAGAGCTCTGGCAATTCCAATTCTCTGTCTCTGGCCACCGGAGAACTGATGAGGGAATCGTCCCTTATAAACAGGGTTTATTCCAACTTCCTGCATAATTTTATCTATTTTTACTTCAATTTCCTCTTTACTGCCCATATCATGGATTTTCATAGGCTGAGCCAGAAGAGTGCCTACCTTTTTCCTTGGATTAAGGGAGGAAAATGGATCCTGAAAAACCATCTGCATTTTTCTGCGTAGATCTTTCAGATCTTTATCATCAAGATCAAAAACTTCCGACCCATTATATAAAATTTCACCTTCAGTTTTATGATTAAGTTTCAAAATAGTTTTACCAAGAGTAGATTTCCCACACCCGGACTCACCAACAATCCCAAGAATCTCACCTTTGTTAACTTCAAAAGAAAGATCATTGACCGCTTTTACAACTTCCGGTTTAGCACCGAATTTTTCACTTTTAAGGGTAAAATATGTTTTTAAGTTTTTTACTTCAAGTAGTTTTTCCATATCTATTTATTCCCTTCAACATAATGACACCAGACTGAATGATCACCATCTAATTTTGTTTCTTCCGGAAATGACTCACTGCAAACAGGCATAGCATGTTTACATCTATTTACGAAGGGACATTCATCTCCAATTGTAAGAAGATCTGGAATAGTCCCTTTAATAGCTTCAAGTCTGGATGCACCTTCATACTTTTTATTTGAAGGCAAAGAATTTAATAAGCCCTGAGTATAAGGATGGCTTGGATTCTCAAAAAGAGAATATACATCGGCTTCTTCCATCTTTCTCCCGGCATACATAACTATTACCCTGTCTGCAGTTTCTGCCACAACTCCCATATCATGAGTAATAAGCAATACAGACATTTTTATTTCATTTTTAAGATCATAAATCAATCTTAATATCTGAGCCTGAATAGTTACATCCAGAGCTGTTGTTGGTTCATCTGCAATTAAAAGACCAGGTTCAGGAGATGCCAAAGCCATGGCAATCATTACTCTTTGTCTCATTCCACCAGAAAGCTGATGGGGGTAATCCCTGATTCTACGTTCAGGAGCAGGTATTTTAACCATTTCCAAAAGTTTTACAGTTTTTTCTAAAGCTTCCTCTTTTTTAATTTTATAATGGGCCATAAAAACGTCTGCAATCTGATCACCAATTTTAAAAACAGGATTTAGTGATGTCATGGGTTCCTGAAATATCATAGAGATTCGGTCACCTCTTAGAGAAGCTATCTCCTTATCATCCAGTTCAAGAAGATCCCTTCCTTCAAAAATAACCTTACCACTCTCAATTTTTCCCGGAGGCATAGGAATAAGTTGATTAATTGTATGAGCCGTAACAGATTTTCCACATCCTGACTCTCCAACCAAAGCAAGAGTATCCCCTTTTTTAATTTTGAGGTTTAAGTGGCGCACAGCCTTGACTATACCCCGATGAGTATAGAAACTCACAGAGATATCTTCCATTGAAAGCAATATATCTTTGTCCATATTAATCCTTCATCCTTGGGTCAAGAACATCCCTTAACCCATCTGCAAGCAAATTAAAACCGAGTACAGTTAAAAGTACAGCAACTCCAGGAAATGTCACTATCCACCAGGCGGAAGTAACAAATTCTCTTGAACTTGCTATCATCAAACCCCATTCAGATGTTGGAGGCTGGGCACCAAGACCAAGAAAGGATAATGCAGCTGAACTTAGTATTGCATTACCTACACCAAGAGTAGCCTGTACAAATATCGGGGCAATAGAATTAGGAAGAATTGATTTAAACATCAATTCAAAATTTGATGCTCCCAGAGAACGTTCTGCTGTAATATAATCATTTTCCTTTTCTGCCAGAACTGACGCACGTACAACTCTTGCATACTGGGGGATCTGTGATACACCAATAGCTATCATGGCATTTACCAGAGAGGGTCCTAAAAGAGCAACAATAACAATTGTTAATAGTACATATGGAATTGCCAGCATAATATCTATAAAACGCATTACAATTCTATCTACCCAGCCGCCATAGTATCCGCTTATAAGACCAATGAGTAATCCAAAAGAAAGAGAAATAGTCACTGAAATAGTTCCGATTACAAGAGAAACTCTGGAACCATATATTATTCTTGTTAATAGATCCCGGCCAAGATCATCTGTCCCCAGAATATGGGAGGAAATAAATGGAGCCATCTTACGATTTGAAATTTCCTGATCATTTGGTTCAAAAGGTGTTAACCATGGAGCAAAAAAAGCCATTAGTATAAAACCGACAATAATGATAAATCCGATTATTGCAGATTTATTCCCCTTCAACTGAAAAAGAGCTTCACGAAACAAACTGTTCTTTTCAGTACCTTCTTCTATGGTAATTTCTTTTATCTTTGCATTCATATATTCCTCACCTAACTAAGCCTGATTTTAGGATTCACAACTGAATATAAAATATCAACAAGGAGGTTTATAAGAACAAAGGAAATTGATATAAATATTATTCCACCCTGAACAGCAGGATAATCCCTGGCTTCAATGGCATGATAAAGCCATTTTCCTATACCCGGCCAGGAAAAAACAGTCTCTGTCAAAATAGCTCCGGCCAGAAGCATCCCAACTTGTAGTCCAATTACTGTTATTATAGGAAGCAATGCATTTTTTAAAGCATATCTATATATAACCCGCCTCTCTTTAATACCAGCACTTCTGGCAGTCTTTATATAATCCTGATTTAGAACCTCAAGGAGGGAACTTCGTGTTATCCTTGCAGTTATGGCCAGAGGTATTGTACCCAGAGCAATAGCTGGTAAAACAAGGTGATGTAAGGCCGAAAAAAGTACTTTGGGGTCCCCGCTTTTTAACAACACAATAAAGCCGTCCAGAACATAAAGACCGGTTATTGATGTAAAATAATATCTTATATTCATCCTTCCCCCTGTGGGAAAAAGATCAAGCTTGACAGAAAATATCATAATAAAAACCAGTGCCAGCCAGAAGACCGGCATAGAGACTCCAACTAATGCACTGGCCATGGAACCAAAATCGATCCAGCTGTTCTTACGGGTGGCCGACATCACTCCAAGAAAAATTCCGACAGATGTGGAAAATATCATCGCCCAGATTGCCAGCTCAACAGTTGCCGGTAAATGGTCACGTATCTCTTCAGATACTTTTTGACCTGATTTAATAGATTTTCCTAAATCAAGCTTTACAATACGCTGAAGATAAAGTCCGTACTGCACATAAAGAGGTTTATCCAGGCCAAGTTCATGGCGTAATTTCTCAATACTCGCAGCAGTTGCCCGCTCTCCAAGCATGACCCTGGCAGGATCTCCAGGAGAAAGGGCAATCATAAAAAATACTATTGTTATAACCCCTAAAAGTGTGGGTATTAAAAGCGATAATCTTTTTAATATATATTTAAACATCTTTTTTATTCCAATATTAAGAAAAGATAATAAAAAGCAGAGATGCTTAAGAAGCATCTCTGCCTTTGTTTTTTACAAATAATTATAAGCCTAAGGGCAGTATAATCTATTTTTCAAGCCATACAGAAGTGAATACTCTTCTTCCTGTTGGATAGAGAACAAATCCCTGTACTTCATTTTTCATAGGAACAACAACTACAGAGTGTGCAATTGTAACCCATGGAGCTTCTTCTTTAAATACAAGCTGAGCTTCTTCATATAGGCTAGTTCGTTTTGCAACATCAGAAGTTTCTTTAGCTTCTTTAATTAAAGCTGTAAACTGAGCATCTTTCCAGAAAGCAATATTTCCAGCAGGTTTAACTGCTGCAGGTGCAGATAAAAGAACCCATAGAAAGTTATCAGGATCACCATTATCACCAGTCCAGCCTAAGAGAGCCATATCATGTTCACCCATATCAGTTTTATCAAGATATGTTCCCCAGTCGTATGATGTAATTGATGCATCAATACCAACTTCTGCAAGCTGTGCCTGCATA
>DAOVSY010000399.1 GCA_030633365.1 Spirochaetaceae bacterium
CAGTCATTATTCCAGCCCAGAATATTATAACTGCAAAAAAACATAATATGACAACTATTGAGGCTGCTAAAAAAAGTATATACCAGATTGGTGAGGCCCTTATTGCAGGTGCTAAAAATATGATGGGAATTGGTGTTGCAGTAGCTTCTGCAGGAATAATTGTAGGAGTAGTAACATTGGGACTTGGTGGTATTATAACAGAAGTTATAGAGGTTCTTTCAGGTGGAAACTTTTATCTTATACTTATAATAACAGCAATCGCAAGTCTTATACTTGGTATGGGACTTCCTACAACTGCAAACTATATTGTAATGGCATCTCTTACTGCTCCGGTTATTGTTACTCTCGGAGCACAAAGCGGGTTTGTATTCCCACTTATAGCTGCACATCTTTTTGTATTTTTCTTTGGTATACTTGCAGATGATACTCCGCCTGTAGGGCTGGCTGCCTTTGCCGCCGCGGCGATTGCAAAATCTGATCCTATTAAGACTGGTATCCAGGGCTTTACCTATGATATAAGAACTGCAATTCTACCATTTATGTTTATTTTTAATACTGATCTTCTTTTAATTGGAATAACCAGTATATGGCACGTTATGTGGATTTTCCTGACAAGTGTCATTGCCATGTTTGCTTTTGCTGCTTTTACACAAGGATATTTTACTCAGAAGAACAAGTGGTATGAGGGAACTCTTCTTGCAGTAGTTGCTTTTACTCTTCTACGCCCTCATTTAATAGGAAGTTTTATTAGAACTAACGGAGCTATAGCATCATTGCTAGCTATTGCTGTATATGGTGTTATTTATCTTATGCAGATGCCTAGAAAGAAGGCAGAACAGGCAGCATAAGATTTTATCTAAACAATCGTGATTATCGATATCATACCGTAGAGACGCCCAAATTGGGCGTCTTTACGGTAATTCTGTTATTTCCAGTACCAATTTCTGCAGGGGATCCAGAAGATCTGTATCTGAGGCAAAGTAGTAGTAGCATACTGTTCCGGGTTTAAGACCTTCTATGGTAAATGTTTTACTATCCGAACCCCATTCACTGGACATACCTGAATATGAACCATTCAGGGTATCAAACCATTCAAGACTGCCAAAATCAGGTTCATTTAATATTTCAAGCAGAAGAGTAGAACCTTTTTTAACTGTAGTTTTATAGTAATCAAGGCCTTCACTGCCGGCAGTTAAAACATATGATTTACCTGATTCAAGTTCAACAGCACTATTATAAATATCACCTTTCATCATTATACCAATAGGATCAAGAATTGGGTTCTGATCAATATATATGGTATAATGTTCTCCAACAGAATATTCATCAGCTATATCATTTACAGAAAAATAAACAGTTTCTCCGGGAAGAACCATATAATCTTCAATATTTAGAGAATCTCCTTCGCTGCTGGTAGTCCAGTTTTCAAAATTTGAATCATTTCCAAAATAGATCAACTCTGCGTATCCTTCAAAACCAAAAACTTCAATAAACAGATCTGCCCTTTTAGTATTTTCAAATTTGTAATAGCTTATTTCTTCATCAGAAACAGATCCATAATATTCTTCATTAGGGTAAATAAGAGCAGGAGAATCTATTGATCCTTCAGAATACCCTGGTTCAAGAGAATTTACTCCCTGGTCGGAACCACCATAAGAAGAATATGGAATAATATCTTCTCCTGAAAAATAAGACTCTGTTTTATTGGTAATTTGCAAAAGTTCAGTAACATGAGACTCTCCATCTGTACTATCTGTAATGGAAATCCTTATTATCCCACCAGGAACGTCAGGTGAAAGCCAATAATTAGTTACTGTAGATTCAGATTGAAAATCCTTTACAAGAACTGACATAAATTCTCCGGCAGGGGTATTTATCAGTTCTTCACCTATAATTACAGGGTTTATAAATATCATGAGAAAACCATCTTCTATACTTCTATCAATCTTATCTGCAACACTGGCCGCAAGCTTATCAGGCGGAACTTCAGATTCTGCTCTTTCAAAATCAATTGCTAAATCAGGAATAATTTCAAACTTCTGCCCAAAATCCGGATCTTCAAATCTAACCTTTTCAGGGATACCATAAGAATTAACAAGAATCTCAAGAAACAGATCATCCCCGCTACTTTGCATATGAAACCGCCACCAACTATTTCCATCTTCAGTTTTAGACAGGAAGGCTTTTTCAAACATATAAGCAGGTAAATCTAAGCCTGAATCCCCTTTTAAGACAGTTCCATACCCTGGTTGGTAGCTATCTGTTTCCATGGCAAGTAGTGTAAATAAATAATCAGGAAAAATATAATCATTATAATCCAAAAACTGATCAAAGTAATCCATACTCATCATAAAATTATTCATCTGTAAAACCGGAAGTAGAAGAGATTCAAGAGTATATGGACTTGTAATATTTTTGTAATTAGATCCAGACTGGGAAGTCTCATTTATAGGATTTTTTATATTAGTCTCGGAAATTTTAGTTATACTGGTACAAGAACCTAATACTAACATAACAATTGTGAATAAAAAAACTATAGCTTTTTTCACATCGGTCTCCATGGGTAAAATCGTTGTAAGGGCAAAAGATTTTTTGCCCCAACAACGATCCGCCTATCCTATAATTTTCACCAAATTTTCAACATTCAGCCCAAAGTGTTGTTTTACATCTGCTGCAGGAGCTGATATTCCAAAAGTATCAATTGTAAGAAGATCATCTGCAGATGTAGCAATACCACCCCATCCGGATCTTACTCCAGCCTCAACTACCACTGTTCTTGTATCTGCAGGAATTAAGTTTTTTTTGAAGGCTTTATCCTGGACAATAAAAGTTTCCCTGGAGATCATTGAGACTACACGTATATTTTTATCAGAAGCCTTTGCTGCATCCACTGCCAAATTTACTTCAGATCCTGTTGCAACTACTACAACATCAGGCTTTCCATTACAGTCAGCAGCAATATATGCACCCTTCCGGATTGTTTCCTTCCACCTGGAGTCATCTTTTGCAAAAACAGTTAGATTCTGTCTGGTTAAAGCCAGTACTGTTGGTCCTGTTGTATTTTCCATTGCCATTTTCCAGGCTTCAACTGTTTCTTCAGCATCAGCTGGTCTTAAAACTGTAAGTCCAGGAATTATTCGAAGAGAAGCCAAATGCTCTACAGGCTGGTGAGTAGGTCCATCTTCTCCAACAAATACAGAATCATGGGTAAAAATAAAGATTGTGGGAAGGCCCATAAGAGC
>DAOVSY010000431.1 GCA_030633365.1 Spirochaetaceae bacterium
ACTGCCATCTCCCTTACTGAAGGAATTCTTTCCTCTTCTTTCCATCGTTCAGACAATATGTTGTCTGCTATTTTGTCAGCAATCTGTATATAGATTGCTTTTTTATCTTTAAATTGCATTTTTTACCTCTGCTTCTTTTAATCTGAAATAACTTATAGTCCAGAAAAGGGGAGCAGGTACCAGCCAGTATAATATCTTGCCTGTTGTAAAAATCACCTTTATAGTATCCGGATTTATTTTCAGAGCATCCCATTGGATTTGAAAGCTGGTTTCATTCAAACCAAAGAAGCCTTCAAAATAATCGAAGAAAATTATTCTTACAAAAAGAACTGCAATAATTGATATAGAGAGTTGGATAAGAAAAATAACATTGATGGTTTTAATAAAGTGGTATTTTCTAAAGAATACTGCACCAAGAAAGAATACACTCTGAGCAACTATATAATGAGCCATTAACATCCAGGTTGTTTTTGTAAATGGATTGAAAATTACATTGTGTCTTTTAAAAATCAGTGTATTAACACCTTCTGATAGATAAGATATTACTGTAACTCCAATAAGAGAAATAGCAGCAAAACCAATTGTACTTATAAGAAGCCGGCTAAAAAACTTTTCAAAATTGGATGCAGGAAGTAGTAGATAATTTTGAGCAGTTTCTTTTCTATGCATCTCTTTAAAGATCATACTTGTGACAATAAACCCTCCAACAAAAAGTAAATTTGTAAAAAGGGAAAAATATAATTGACCCGAGGGTGCACTGTTATAGGCCATAATTGCGGAAATAAGGTAAATTACAGCAGTAACTGCACCAAAAACTATTAGAGTTGTATTTATATTACTAAGAATATCTCTTTTAAGCAGAAACAGTAATCTATTAGGTGAAATTATATTAGCTGTTTTCATTTTTAATACCTCCATTAAAAACTGATTTAATTCCTTCAGGATTAGTAACTACAGTATTAAAAAGTGTTTCAAAATCAATACCTGTCTGATCCTGGTCTTTGTTCTCTACTACAATCTTATATCCATCAATCTCTTTTTCTGAATATAAAACCTCATTCTTTTCAGGTTCATCAGCTATTTTTTTTACAGTTATTTTATCTGTAATTTGCTCCATTGATTCGTTGAAAATTACCTTTCCTTCGTCGATTATTATTATTGGATCAATAAGGTTTTCCATATCCCGAACCTGATGGGTAGAAATTATTATAAGTCTGTCTTCTGTACCTACAGATGCAATAATTCTTCTAAATTGGGTTTTAGATGGAATATCAAGACCATTTGTAGGTTCATCCAATAAAAATATCCTGCTGTTACAGGCTATACCAAAACTAATAAGGAACTTCTTTTTTTGTCCGTAGGAAAATGAATTAAGTTTTTGATCCAATGGTAAATTAAATTCAGTAAGTAGTTCTGTAAATTTGGCTTCATTGAAAGCAGGATAAAAAGGGGCATATGTTTTCCTGTATTCATCTGATTTCAGGCCTGGCAGGTAATATTCTTCGGGTAGAAAAAATATATCCTGTAAAAAATCAGGTTCTCTTTTTTGCGGGATACAGCCATTAACATCAACAAAACCTGTATTAGGAAATAGTAATCCGGAAATAATTTTTAGCAGACTGGTTTTACCTGCCCCGTTTTTTCCCAATAGACCGTATATGTTACCTGGTTTTAAATCTAATGATAGATCTGAAAATAGTTTTGTCTTTTTATAGGCAAAATCAAGATTTGAAATATTTATCATAACACCTCCTAGTGTTCTATTAAACTAGTACACTAGGAATGTATATCCTGAATATATATTTGTCAAGAGAAAAAGAAAAAAATTATAATTTATGTAATTTTGCCTTTAAAATAAAAAGAATTAACAATGTTCCAACCATAAAAATAATTAGTAAAGGAAATCCTATTGCAATTCCAAACCAGTTTGCTGAATATCCAACTACCCATGGCCCAGCCAAACCTCCCAGACCGGCAAAGAAAAACAGGAAGCTAAAAACTTTTGCCTTATTCTCTGGAAATAACCCTGCTGCAAGAGCAGTTATTGTAGGAAAAATTAAAGCTAAAAACAAACCTGTCAGAGGAAGTAAATATGCAAATATTTTTCCAGGGATCATACCAGCACTAAATGAAATTATTGCAAAAATAACAGTAATTATTAAACTTTTCATATAACCAATTTTATCTACAATAAAGCTTGCTATAAAACGACCAAGCATAACCATTCCCCAAAATGCTGTCAGCATTATTGATGCAGATTCTATGCTAAAGGACCTTACTTTATACAGATAGTCTACTAACCAGGAGGAAAAACTAATTTCACTGGATACATAGAATAGAATCAATAATGCCAGTAAGATTAGGTTTACATCAAGAAAAAATTGTTTACTATTTTTATCTGCTTTTGGTTGGATTATTTTTTCACCCTTAGTTATTAGCTTTAAAAAAATGAAAAGTAAAGGAAATAATAAAATTGGAAAAATCGACCATTTGTATATAGTTTGCCAGGGCATGCCTTTGCCCAGTATTAGACCTGATAGCCATGGGGCAAACATAGAACCTGCACCGTGGAAAACTGCAAGGATATTAAGAAATTTACCACTATTTTCATGGTATATATCAGTGATTGCTCCATTTGCACCTATTTCAATTCCACCTATAGCTATTCCAATCGCAAGATAAAGAGGGTAAAGGAGCATTTGGTCATTAACCAGACTCATTCCTATTACAGCACCTGAAATAATAAGGCCTGACAATAAAAGGATATTTCTGTTTCCATATTTCCCTGCAATAAAGCCAGAGCCTATAATTGAGAGCATAAAACCGAGATAGAGCATTAGCAGAATATTACTTCCCTGAGCATAGGAAAGTTCAAACTCTTCCAGAAGAACAGGAAGAATCGGACCTTTAAGGTTATCTGCAAATCCAAAGATTAAAAATGCAAAAAAAGCTCCTATTGTAACAATAATAGCTGTTCGGTTTTTTTTCAGGGTCATAT
>DAOVSY010000553.1 GCA_030633365.1 Spirochaetaceae bacterium
TCCATCATGACCTCATAAAATTCATCCACGTGTTCTGTCTTGCGGTGAATGTCAAAAGCTTCCTGGTTGCGATATGTTTCATAAAAAAGATACCGTGTCGGTTCGTCATTTTGTCTGAACACTTTAAAATCTAATATACCGTCTTCGGTAGATACGCCTTTCAAAAATGGAATAAGTCCCTTTTCAAAATCCTGTATTTTTTCTTTTTTAACTCTTCCGAAACCATAGAATACTAACATTTTATCTCCTTCACATTATTTATATGAAAAGCATAAATCAGTTTCTTACATTTTCAGACGAAATAATCCAGTTTATACTCCACTGCTCACTATTTCTCTCAAGACAGATAATACCTGAGTTTTTAAACTTCACTATTTGACAGTTATCAGACCCAGTGGTCAAATATGATATTAATCGGGAAAGGAAGGGGATATGTCCTATTATTGCAACATTCTTGTGCATTTTATCCAGAGTGCTTGTAATGGGTTCTAAAGGATCATTTGGTGAAAGATTTGTATGTTCCAGTATTCTGTTATCAATGCCCAGCACATGGGCAAATATGTTAGCAGTTTCTTTAGCTCTTTTTTTACCGCTTTGCCATATAACATGTATTTCCGGGTTTAGGGATTTGAAATACTCAGCAATTTTTTCTGTCTCTGCTTTTCCTGTTTCTGTAATACTTCGTTCCGAATCTTTTTCTTTAGATTTTGATAACGCATGCTGGATAAGATAAAGGTACATTATTATCCTCCTGAATCATCTTACTATATTTATAACAATTCTGAAAGTTAAGATATATATCTTTTTGCTGTATAGTTTATTGGTAAGGCATCATTATTGAAATCAATTTTTCTTTCCCTTTCTTTTTTCAAGCATAACAGTATGAGCGGCCGGAGATCCGTCATGGAAACTTCCAAACCACTTATCCAGAGGAAAGGCTTCAACTCCAAAGTTGACCGTAAAGTATCTATGATGCAGATAATGAAAAAAATTATCGGCCTGAAGACCTTTTTCTCCTTTTATAACAAGTTTATGAAACCCTGTGTGCCCAAGAGCAGGACTGATACCTGCATGCATTAAGTGAAAGATTGCATGAATTGGGTGAGATGGTATAACCCAGTGAATCAGTACTCCGGAAAAATAGAGCAGATGTTCAATAGGGTGCATTGAAAGTCCTGTCCATGGCCCGACATTAATATTTTTATGGTGAAGATAGTGAGAACTATTGAAGATGGGTTTCCAGTGACTAAATCTGTGAATCCAGTAAAAGTGGAAATATCTTATAAATAGAATTGCAACCAATAATAGTACAAAATAAACTGGATGGGTTGTAAAATCGATATACGGGAGTTTACCGTTTGCATACATCCACAGAGTCAGAGCCTCATAGGCTGTCCAGATAATACTTCCACTTGTAAGACTCCAGAAAATATTATCCCAAGTCTGGTTATTAAATAAAAACCTTTTGTCATTTTTTGCCAGCCATTTATCTGTATATTTAAATTTTAATCCCTGTCCCCGTTTCATATAAAGCCTCAGGTGAAGTCCTCCTGCAATAATAGTAAGTAAAACCACATTTCTAAGGTAGATTTCTGCAATCCAGCTAATTCGGAAGTTAACTGTTCTCGATAGATCAGGAGTAAAATATAACCAGGCTAAAACAGCAAGGAGACCATATATGAGATTATAGGGCCAAAGAAAACCTTCTGGTGCAAAAAGATACTTGAAGCTTTTTATAGGTTTTGGAGGCCATGAAAACAGTACTCCAGGTTCCGGCAGAGGATTTGGCTCCCATTCTCCACGTTTGTCTCTTTCTTCCCAATTCGAATTTATCATACATTACCACCTTACTAATCTATATTTAAGATTAAACTTGATGTGGAGAAAGTGTCAATAGAAGAGTAATTGTTTATCTGGTTCTATCTTCCCATTCCTGAAACATGCTGAAATAAGCCAGAAAATTACTTGAAAACAGGAATAAATATATCCGAAAATTGAAGAAGCTGACTTTACAAACCA
>DAOVSY010000212.1 GCA_030633365.1 Spirochaetaceae bacterium
ATGGGTATCTGTGGTGAACATGGTGGAGATCCTGAATCAATTGATTTCTGCTATCATGCAGGTCTTAACTATGTATCCTGCTCACCGTATAGAGTTCCAATTGCACGATTGGCAGCAGCTCAAACAGTTTTAAATGCTGCAAAGTAGATTTTATATTCACAAAATCTTATTTTTTTAAACAATGTAGGGGCACGATTTATCGTGCCCTTACTTTTTGCATAAATATAATAAAAATAATACATTACAAAATTTATAATATATATTGATCCTTACATATCTAATTATTATATTCTACTACAACAAACAAAAAGGAATATAATAATGGAAAAATACTATCATGATCCGGATCCACTTGAAACAAATGAATGGCTTGAATCTCTGGATGGTGTAATTAGATATGAGGGTTCAGAAAAAACAGATTATCTATTAAGAGAACTCACTGATCGGGCCCGATCCAAAGGGGTTCTTACTTCGCCTGGAGTTTTGTCTCCTTATATGAATACTATTCCTCCGGATAAATCTGCAGAGATCCCTGAAGATTCACTTATTGCAAAAAATGTTAGTGCCTATGTACGCTGGAATGCTATGGCAATGGTTGTTCGTGCAAATAAAAATGATAAAGGACTTGGTGGACATATTGCCAGTTTTTCATCTGCTGCGATATTGTATGAAGTAGGTTTTAACTGGTTTTTCAGAGGACCGGATTCTGCAGATGGTGCTGATATGGTATTTTTCCAGGGACATTCATCTCCAGGAATATATGCAAGAGCCTTTGTTGAAGGTAGATTATCTGAAGATCAGCTTGTAAATTTTCGACAGGAAGTAGGCGGCAGAGGGCTTCCTTCTTATCCTCATCCCTGGTTGATGCCTGATTTCTGGCAGTTTCCCACAGTTTCAATGGGATTGGGACCTCTAATGGCAGTGTATCAGGCCAGATTTATGAAGTATATGAATGCAAGGAGTATTTCAAGTGCAGGTAACAGAAAAGTCTGGGTTTTTATGGGAGATGGCGAATCTGATGAACCTGAATCCCAGGGAGCTCTGGCACTGGCAGCCAGGGAGAAGCTTGATAATCTAATATATGTTGTTAATTGTAATCTGCAGCGTCTGGATGGTCCAGTAAGGGGTAATGGCAAGATAATTCAGGAGCTTGAAGGAAACTTTAGAGGAGCCGGATGGAATGTAATTAAGGTTATATGGGGTTCAGAATGGGATGATATCATGGAAAGAGATACTGAGGGATTACTCCTTCGTAAGTTTTCTTCCATGGTTGATGGTGAATTTCAGACTATTAGAGCGAGAGGTCCAGGTTATTTAAGGGAACATGTTTTTGGAACAGATCCCAGACTTCTGGAAATGGTAAAAGATAAAACGGATGATGAACTTTGGCAGATGTCCAGAGGGGGACATGATCCCAGAAAAGTCTATGCTGCTTTTTCTGCTGCCCGGGAACATAGAGGACAGCCTACAGTTATTCTTGTTAAAACAGTAAAAGGTTTAGGAATGGGGCCGGGAGAAGCTTCAATGGGAGCTCACAATGTAAAAAAACTGGATCTGGAATCTTTAAAGGGTTTCAGAGACAGGTTTGAAGTTCCATTAAAGGATGATCAGCTTGAAGACCTTCCCTTTATTAAACCTGAAAATGGCAGTCCTGAAGATAAGTTTTTAAAGCGACAACGATCAAGTATGGGTGGTCCTGTTCCAGTAAGAAAAAAATCAACAGAAAAACTTAAGCTTCCAAAAGTACAGGCTTATAAGAGTTTTTATAAATCTTCAGGTGAAAGAGAGTTATCAACTACTATGGCTTTTGTACGTCTTCTTGGTATGCTTGCAAAGGATAAAAATATTGGAGAAAGAATAGTTCCTATTGTTCCGGATGAGGCAAGGACCTTTGGCATGGAAGGCCTTTTTAGACAGATGGGCATTTATGCACCTGAAGGCCAGCTATATGAACCCCAGGATTCGGAAGCATTAATGTGGTACCGGGAAGATGTTTCCGGACAGATTCTTGAAGAAGGAATTAACGAGGCAGGGGCATTCTCATCATGGATAGCAGCAGGTACTGCATATTCTAATTACGGAAAAATAATGATTCCTTTCTATACTTTTTACTCAATATTTGGTTTTCAAAGAATTGGAGATCTTGCATGGGCTGCTGGTGACAGTCGGGCCAGGGGTTTCTTAATGGGGGCAACAGCCGGCCGAACAACCTTGAATGGAGAAGGACTTCAGCATCAGGATGGCCATGGACTAATGCTTGCATCAACTCTGCCTACCTGTAGAGCCTATGATCCTGCTTTTTCTTATGAACTTGCTGTAATTATACAAAATGGACTTAAAGAGATGTATGAAGAAGACAAAGATCTTTTTTACTATATAACTTTAATGAATGAAAATTATATTCAACCGGAAATGCCCGAGGGTGTTGAAGAGGGGATTATAAAAGGAGTATATAAATTCCATAAAAATAAAAAACTTAAAAAGCATGTAAATTTAATGGGAAGCGGAGCTATTCTTAATGAGGTAATTGCAGCAGCTGAACTGCTTAAATCTGATTTTAATATTTCTGCTGATATTTGGAGTATTCCCGGAGTAAATCAGCTTCATAGAGATGGAATTGAAGTTGAACGATGGAACATTTTTCATTCTTCCAAAGTGCAAAAAATACCTTATCTAACAGAAGTTCTTTCAGAGACAAATGATCCTGTTGTAATTAGCACAGATTATATTAGAGCTTACCCTGAGCAGATAAGGAGATTAATTCCAAACAGATTGCATATTTTGGGTACAGATGGATATGGCAGGTCAGATATGAGAGATAGATTAAGAGACTTTTTTGAAATTGATAGATATCACATAGTTTTATCTGCAGTAAAAGCACTGCATGATGATGGTTTAGTTTTAAATGAGATGATAGATGAGGTTATACAGAAATATAAAATTGACCCGGAAAAGGAAAACCCGTTAAAGGTTTAAAGGGAGTATAAAATGAAAAATATAATAGTCCCCGACCTGGGTGGATTTGACAATGTTGAAATTATAGAGATGTTTGTCTCAAATGGAGATAACATAAAGAAAGAGGAAGCACTTTTTTCACTGGAAAGTGATAAGGCTGTTATGGATATACCTTCACCATTTGACGGGATAATAAAGAAATTATTAGTAAGAGCAGGTGATAAAGTTTCTTCCGGAGATATAATTGGTGAACTTGAGTTGTCGGGTATGGAAATAAAAAATGAAAAGAAAACTGCTAAGGCTCAGGAACCTGAAAAAGAAATAATTATTTCTGAAATACAGGGAAAAACTATTCCAAACAAAATAAACAATCAATCTGTAAATTTTGATAACATCCCATTACCCGGAGCTGTTTTTCATGCTTCTCCTTCTGTACGTCAATATGCAAGAGATCTGGAAATTAATCTAAGTCTTGTAAGTGGAACCGGTCCAAAGGGACGGATTTCAAAGGAAGATCTAAAGTTATTTATTAAAAATGGACTTAATGGGTCAGAGCATGTAAACACATCTTTTGGGATCCCTTCTATCCCTTCTGAAGATTATTCAGTTTTTGGTTCAATAAAAGAGATCGAATTAAGCAGGATTAAGAAAATTACAGGAGACAGGTTATCAGCTGCATGGCTTAATATTCCCCATGTAACTCAATTTGATGAAGCGGATATAACAAATCTGGAGTCTTTTAGAAAAGAACAAAAGATTAGTATTCTTTCATTTATTGTTAAAGCCAGTGTCTCTGCACTTAGAAAATTTCCATATTTTAATTCCTCTCTGGGAGAAGGGGGAGGAATACTTGTACTGAAAGATTATATAAACATTGGTATAGCTGTAGATACAGAAAAAGGCCTTGTTGTTCCTGTTATAAAAGATGTTGATAAAAAATCTGTTAGCAGTATTGCAGATGAATTAAAGGACAAAAGCGAACTTGCCAGAAAAGGACAGCTGAAACCAGAAGACTTTCAGGGTGGAAGTTTTACTATTTCCAGTTTAGGTGGAATTAGCGGAACCAGTTTTACTCCAATTGTAAATGCACCCCAGGCAGCAATTCTTGGTGTATCCAGGTCTGCAATGAAGCCTGTCTGGAATGGAACAGAGTTTAAACCAGGGCTTATACTGCCTTTTTCTGTTTCCTATGACCATAGAATTATTGATGGTGCAGAAGCCGCCAGGTTTACAAAGTATTTAAGTGAACTTTTGGAAGATATTAGAAGGATAATACTATGAGTACTTTAAAAACAGAACTGGCCATTATTGGAGGTGGTCCTGGAGGATATACAGCAGCTTTTCGGGCTGCAGATCTTGGGAAGAAAGTTACTATTATTGAAAAAGAAGAGAGACTTGGAGGGGTTTGCCTTAATGTTGGTTGTATTCCTTCGAAGACCTACCTTCATGTAGCAGAGATAATTAGAACTGCCAAAGAAGGATCTGACATTGGCGTTAGTTTTTCAAAACCCAAAATTGATATAGATAAAATTAGAGCCAATAAAGAAGCTGTAGTATCCAAACTTACAACAGGTCTGGATACCTTATGTAAACTAAGGGGTGTTGAAGTACTACATGGCCTGGGAACCTTTATTGATACCAATCACTTAACTGTTAAATATAATAGTAAAGGTAGTGATAAAAAAGAAGTAATTGTTTTTTTTGAAAAATGTATTATTGCCTCAGGTTCAAGGCCTGTTGAAATACCTTCTTTTCCTGTAAATGACCCAAGAATATGGGATTCAACACAAGCTCTTGAGCTTAAGGAAATACCCAAAAGCCTGCTTATTATTGGCGGTGGAATTATAGGTCTGGAAATGGCTGCTGTCTATCATGAACTTGGAACAGAAATAACTGTAGTTGAAATGGCGGATCAAATAATTCCCGGTGCAGATGCTGATCTTGTAAATATTCTTAACAGGATAATTAAAACCAGGTACAAAGATATTTTTACAAAAACAGCAGTAACTAAAATTGACAATTCCGGGAATCAATTAAAAGTGTTTTTAGAAGGAGAGAATGTGCCGGAAAGTTTACTTTTTGATCGCGTTCTTGTCTCTGTTGGAAGAGTTCCAAATACTAGTACTCTTGGATTGGAAAATATAAATTTATATGCAGATAAAAAAGGCTTTTTAAAAGTAAACAACAGACAGGAAACAGAAGTATCCGGAATCTATGCCATTGGAGACATCTGTGGGAACCCTATGCTTGCTCATAAAGCCACCCATCAGGGAAAGGTAGCTGCAGAAGTAATTTGCGGTTTTAATTCAGCTTTCACTCCCATGACTATCCCCTCAGTAGCATATACAGATCCACAAATTGCCTGGATGGGTTTAACGGAAAAGGAAGCCCATAATACAGGTGTTGAATATGAGATAGGGAAGTTCCCATGGTCAGCCAGTGGCCGTGCATTGAGTGAAGATTCTGTGGATGGTTTAAGTAAAGTTTTGTTTGATAAAAAAACAAAGCGTATAATAGGA
>DAOVSY010000516.1 GCA_030633365.1 Spirochaetaceae bacterium
GTAATTTGCCGTATTCTCCCTTTTGCAGCATCCTGCCACTCAAGGAACTCATTAAAATCAGGTTCTCTTATAAATTGAATATTATGTGCTCCCCGGGGACCATCCTCAGATGATATATAGGGACCTTCGATATGTATACCGGGAATGGCAGAGGACAATTCCTGATAAGCTGCAATTGCTCTGGTTATTATTCTTAGATTCTTTATTATTAGTTCCTGCGGGCTGGTTACAATTGTAGGGAAATGACAGCTGGTTCCAGCAGCAGCCAGCATCCTGGTTATTTGCACCACATCATCCAGCTCAAGATTTTCATAACTGTAATCAAGACCAGCATAACCATTTACCTGGGTATCCATAAATCCAGGGGAAATATAAGGCAGGCTTTGAGAAGTATCTAATTCTTCAACGGCAGCTATTACACCTTTATCAATGCTAATTTTAATTTTTTTTCCGGTAAACACAGAACATCCATTAATATTTTCCATTAATATCTCTCCATAGATCGCACCCTTCCAATTCTACAAGAACTGTTAACTCATTAAAATTTCAGTACAGGCTTCTTTTAAAACTTCTAATCCTTCCAACAGGGCATTTTCTGTTATCATTAAAGGAGGTGCAATTTTTATACATTCTCCGGCTATACCTACAGGTGCAAACATCAGCAGTCCCTTATGAAAACATTTTTCATTTATGTTTTTTGCAGTTTCTGAATCCGGTTCTTTTGTTCCGGATTTTACTACCTGTATTCCTGCGACCAGTCCTTTCCCATGGAGGCATCCAAGCCTGTCCGGATATTTATCCACTATCTCCTGCAAACCAGTCATTAGAACTTCTCCAAGTTCCCTGCTGTTTTCTACAAGATTCTCATTTTTAATGAGCTTCAAATTTTCTATGGCAGCTACAACCGGCAGGGGACTTGCAGAATGAGTTGATGTCATAGATCCGGGAGCATAGAGATCCAGTACCTTTTTTTTACCAATTACAGCAGACAGAGGAAGGGATGAAGTTATTCCCTTACCACAGACAATTAAGTCGGGTTCAACACCATAATGTTCATAGGTAAACATTTTCCCAGAGCGCCCAAATCCCGCCTGTACTTCGTCATAAATTGAAATAATATCGTGATCTATGCAAAACTCCTGGAGTTTTTGTGCATACTCTACAGGTAGAAAATCCGGACCTACTCCCTGATATGATTCAGTAATAATTCCAGCTATCTGTTTTCCATTTATACCTTGTTTTTCAATACTCCTTAAAAACAGATCAAAACCTGTATTCTCGTTTTTATATCCATCAGGAAAAGGAACCTGAATAAAAGTTTCTCCTTCTCCAACAATCCACGTTTTAAGTTTGTCCATTCCTCCGGCAAGCTGGGACCCGAGAGTTCTCCCATGAAAGGCATTTGTAAATGAAACAATATATTTTTTATCTTTTCCATGCTTTTCAAGAGCATATGTTCTGGCAAGCTTAATAGCATTCTCAACAGCTTCGCTTCCTGTGCTTAAAAGAAAAACTGAATATTTGTCTGGTACAGGAGCAAGCTTACATAACATATCTGTAAGTTCTGCCCGTTTTTCGTGGACAAAGACATAGGTTGAAAGAAGGGGTTTATCAATTACTTCTTTCAGTGCATCTCTAACCTCTTTTCTACCATGTCCGGAGTTTGCAATTAATACTCCTGCAGACCAGTCTATCCATCTGTTTCCCCATTTGTCCTCTACTATAAATCCCTCTGCTTTATCCCATATAATTGGAGGTTGTCCCATCATACTTCTGGGTTCAGACAGGGAAAGTTTTTTAAAAATTCCCAAAGATTCGGGTACCGGAAGTTTAGTTTTTATTGTTCTGTATTTAGTTTCAACTGCCGGTACTTCCACCGGTGTAAGATTATACTGTGCCATTTTTTACTCCTCTGGTATTGTCATATATTTACAAAGTTTCCATACTATCCCTCTTGCGACTAAAATGGGTCCCCGACACTTCGTGTCGCCCTTTTTATCTTTCTATATGAGGATGATCTCCATATATAATTTTTACTGATTTACCATCGTTCACAATAGATTCCCTGGTAGCCTCTACAACCAGTTCATTAATAAAACTGTTTGCAGGTGTGGCAATAATTCCTTTATCATCAATTTCTTTTAACTCTTTTTGACGAGATACAATATTACCGGCATCTTTAAGATTTTCAATGCCTGCTATAGTAGTTATATTTGCTGCAACAGAATCGTATCCATATCCAACTGGTTTATATCCTTCCTCTTCCCAGGGAATAAGCCGGTATAAATCCGGGTTAATCAAGTTAAATTTACTTCCTGCCACACCTATATTTTCTATATAGCTATGGGTAACACCACGAAACTGATCGTTATGTTTTA
>DAOVSY010000026.1 GCA_030633365.1 Spirochaetaceae bacterium
AAGATCTGATCCACTTTGTCTAGCTCCACCAGATGAAGAAGGAGCACTTACATTCGGCATAGATCCGCTTTCAGCAGATTCTAAATGTTTTGAAGCTTCTGATGCATATTTTCCTGAGGGGTAATATGTAAGATAACGTCTTAAAGCATAAATTGCCTGCTTTTTTTTCCTAACTTTAAGATAATACTCTCCTATTTTAAATAAACCAGTTTCCGGATCACTAACATCGTTACCACTTCTTAACAAGTTTCTTACTTGTTTATGTATTCGTCGAAGCTGATTTGAAAAAACTTTGAGCATCTTAATCATTATTCGGGTATTTTG
Source organism: Spirochaetaceae bacterium (assembly GCA_030633365.1). The sequence goes on from DAOVSY010000026.1 coordinate 325, forward strand.
TAAAACAATCTGTTCAAATTCTGAAACAGAAAAAGCAATCATAGTTGAATCCTGAAGAACAACTGCAGTTTCCTCTCTGGGGTATTTACCCATAGCAGATTTAACTCCAAAGAACTCACCTGTTTTTATAAGTTCATGCATCTCCTGACCAGTTTCAATATCATTATAATTTAAGCTGACTCTACCATTGTTAAGTATGTATATCTTTTCATTGATATCACCTTTAAAATAAACAATAGAATTAGTCTTGTAACTGACAGACTTAGGCATGATAACTCCTGTTTTCAGGTTAAATTGTACTTTCCACGATTTTTTATGTCAACAACTTCCTGTCTTTTGTTTATCGACTTTATTTAGCTTATAAATCATTCTTTTTTTGTATATACGAATCTATGCTCTTTTATTATATTAACCTCTATGATCGATTTACATACTCACTCATATTTTTCTGATGGGACATTTTCTCCAAAACAATTAGTTGAAAAGGCTGAATCTCTTTCAATTAAAGCTATAGCTTTAACTGACCATGATACAACAGCCGGGTTAAATGAAGGTATTAAAGCGTCAAAAGGTAAAAAAATAAAATTTATTCCTGGCATAGAATTATCAGTAGCACATAAGCCAGGAGAACTGCATATTTTAGGCTTAGGTCTTAAAACCTGGGAAAATAGCCCTGTTTTAGAACAAATAATTACAAATCGCAATTCCAGGAACTTAAAAATAATAGAAATAATGAATAGTCAGGGTTTTGGTATTACTTATAATGATCTAAGGATACAAACAAAAGGGACCATAGGCCGCCCCCATTTTGCAACCTGGTTGGTTTCTAATGGATATGTAAAAAATATTAATGAAGCCTTTGCTAATTACCTTACCTGGGGGAAACCATTCTACTTACCAAGAAAAACTATTTCTCTGGAAACCGCAATTAAGTTTATTCATAATTCAGGAGCACATGCTATTGTAGCTCATCCTCTTAATATTCCAGTTAATTTTAATAAGCTTTTGGAAAAACTGGACCAATGGTTATCTATGGGTATTGATGGTATTGAGGTTGTTCACTCTGGGACAAAGAGGAATATGACAAAAAGACTTTTAAAATATGCTACAGAAAAAGGTTGCATTATTACAGGAGGTTCAGATTTTCACGGTGATAATAAACCACAGATAAAGTTAGGAAGAACATTAAAATTGGGTAAAATCTTAGATGAATTTCTACCGGAAGAACTGGTAAGATAAATAAAGTATTGTATGATGCCAATATTTCTATTATTATTTCCTAAGGCTGGTCGCCAAAAAGTTGGCTGCTCGCCAATGCAACCAGGGGAGACATAATGCTTGGCAGACTGGGACGTTGGTTAATTAATCATATAAAAGATCTTCTTTATGGCCTGGGATTTTTCTTTCAGATTATAAAAGCCACCTTTGGATTTGTGCGTAATGGGAAGGTTGGTAGAAAAGTCCTTACAATGCAAATTCTTTTTACCGGAGTACAGGCACTAAACAATATATCTTTAATTGCAATAGCTCTGGGAGCTGTAATAATAATTCAGGGAGTAGGTATTTTACCTCAATTTGGTCAGGGAGACCTGATATACCCAATTCTTATAACCATTATTACAAGGGAACTTGGTCCTATGCTTTGTGCATTTATTATTATAGCAAGATCCGGCACAGCCATTACTACTGAAATTGGAAGTAATGTTGTTAACCATGAAATAGAAGCATATATTGCTACTGGAATTAATCCTTTAAGTTATATCGCTGTCCCAAGGTTTCTGGGTGTTACTTTGTCTCTTCTTCTTTTAAACCTGTATTTTAATTTTTTTGGTCTTATAGGTTCCTACTTTATTACTCAGTTTATTTATCCAATACAGGCAGCAGAATATTTTCATAAAATTCTTTTCAATCTCCATCTTGATGACATTATTTCATCCATTATTAAAAGCCTTGTTTTTGGGGTAATAATATCGACTGTATCCATTTACTACGGATTCAAAGTTGAACAATCTTCAACAGAAATCCCCCAGATGACAATTAAAGCTGTAGGAACAGCATTTGTGCTCTGCATTCTTGCAGATGCAATTATTGTACTAATTTATTATACTTAATATTGAGGCGTATGTATGTATGACATTAATCTTAAAGATATAACCTTAATTAAAAATGAACGGAAAATACTTGATAATATAAACGTTTACTTTCCTAAAGGAAAGACAAGTGTTGTTTTAGGCCCATCAGGATGTGGGAAGAGCACACTTTTAAAAGTTGCATCTGCATTAATTCCTATAGATTCCGGAGAAATACTGGTTAATGACAAAAATTTATTAAAAATGACAGCTCAATCAATTCTTAAATTTAGAAAAAACAGTAGTTTTGTATTTCAGGATGCTGCTCTTTGGGCAAATAAATCTGTATATCAAAACATGAGTCTCCCATTAAAACTTCATTTTCCAGATATGAAAAATAATATTCATGATGATAAAATAAACAAAATGCTAAATCTGGTAGGATATACTGACAGTATTACTTTAATACCTGCAGCATTGTCTAATGGTGAAAGAAAAATGGTAAGTCTGGCCAGAGCACTAATTACATCACCTGATTTAATATACATGGATAATCCTCTGGTTCTTGTAGATCCATCTGTAGCTAAAAAAATGAAAAAGTTAATTATTGAGCTTCACGAAACAGATGCTACAATTCTTGGGAATTTTTCATCTCCAAAGTTTATTAATCAAATTGCCGACTATCTTGTAGTAATGAAAGACGGGAAAATAGTAGAAACAGGAACTGTAGAATCGGTGTATTCCAGTAAAAACCCTGTTACTTCTTCAATTATAAACTCTCTGCTGCATCACTCATAATGCATTACTTGTTTATGTTTGACATTACCTATCCAATTGAAATAGAATCATAGCAGGATGAAATTTCAAATACGTTTTGCAGATCAAATTGTTGGCCTCTTTATTATTTTAGCACTGGCTAGTATAGTCTTTATACTCGTAATGATGGGTATAAACCAAAGATGGTTTGCAAAAGACTATAAGTATACAAGCAGTTTTAAATCAGGAAATGGTTTAAGTGTAGGAATGCCTATTAAGCTTAAAGGTTTTGATATTGGTTCTGTAGATAAAATAAATCTGCTGGATAATGATACTGTAGAAATCCACTTCCATATTTTTGATACATACATTGAAAAAGTCAGAGAAAACTCAGTATTGGAACTCTCTGTAAGTCCTATAGGGATTGGAAGTGGAGGTATGCTGTTTCATCCTGGTAAATCAACAGAACTTATACCTGAACTCAGCTTTATTCCTTCTACAGATTTTAAAGAAGGGAACGCATTAATAGCCAAAGGACTTGTTAATAAACCGGAAAGAGATGATACAATAGTAAATATTATAAATGATATAAGTCCTCTCCTCAGATCAACCAACAGAACTATGAAATCTTTAGATGCTTTACTTTATACCACAAATGCAACTTTTAATGGTGAATCGGAAGGACCTATAACTGATATTTTAAACGAAATAGCAATTATGGTAACAATGCTGAATAAAACTATCGGTAATGCAATGATAGTAGTAAATGATATACTATCAGATACTTCAGGTATCACCTCAAATCTTGAAATTACTACAGCGGGCTTAACAGAGACGAAGGGTCTGATTACCCACCTTCTTGATCCTAAAGGGTCTATAGCTACACTTCTTAATGATGACGATCAATTATATAAAGAATTATTTAATATTGTTAAGGAAGCTTCTAAAACTACTGAAGAACTTACTTCATTTATAAATTATATTAATTCGACACAACCACAAATATCGGAACTCCTTGAAGGCAGCCGTGAAGCTATTATTAAAGGAACAGATGTTCTTGAAGGACTATCAAATAATCCTCTCCTTAGAGGAGGCATTACATCTGTCACAGATCAGCCGACAACCTTTAAAAGCTATGAAGAAGAGGAATTTTAATGAAATTATTATTTTCATCTTTTCTGATTGCCAGCCTGATATTAACTTCCTGTTCATCTGTAAAAGGAACCAGTTCAGAGCTAACAAATGAAAAGAAAAACAGAGCAAGTGAACAGGCTCTTTTGGGAACAAAGTTTTTTTCAAATTTAGAATATGAAAAAGCCCTGGATTTCTTTTTTTTAGCATTAAAAATAAATGTTTCAATTGATTATGAACAAGGAATGATAAGTTCATATAACTCAATAGGCAAAACATATTTTGCTTCCGGAGACTTTGATTCAGCAAGACTTTACTTTACAAAGGGCAAAGATATAGCTGAGTTTTTACAGGATCCAATATTTACTGCTCAAAGTTTAAATAATTTGGGAGAACTATTGCTGGCAGAACAAAACTACCAGGAAGCTATGAATATTTTTACAGATGCTTCAACTATGATAAAAAATGATGGGAAAACACCTTTAGATGCTGTAATTTTTCATAATATTGGAATTATCAATAAAAGAAATGGTAACTTTGAAAATGCTGAGTTATTTGTAAACAAAGCTATTGATATTAATACAAAGTATAAATTATATAAAGAACTGGCTTCGAATAATTATACACTCTCCTCTATTTATTCCAAACAAAAAGATTATATTATTGCCCTTGATTATATTAAAGAAGCACTTATTATAGATAAAACAGTTGAAAACAGTATAGGAATAGCCAAGGATCTTTACGCCCAGGGTTTAATTTACCAGTATATGAACTCTTTTAATGATGCATATATCTATTTTAAAAAAAGTGTTTTAATTTATGAAACACTTAATATGCCTGACCAGGTAATAAAAACACTGAATAAACTGGAAGAAACAGCTGAAAGCCTTATGTTGAGTGATGAAGCTGATATCTGGAAAAATACAAGAACAAATCTGGAATTAAATAAATGAACTTAAAAAATATTACTAAAAATATAATTAGTATTATTCATAATTATAATCAATTATTAAAAAAATCTCTTTATTTTATTATTTACCTTACTCTGGTTATATTTTCAAGCTTAGTAATTACTCTACCTTTATGGTATATAGCAACAAAATACAGTAAAGTTTATACAATTGCAGTTATAATTTCAGTTTTAATAGCTTTAGGTTTTATTCTTTCTACAAAGATACTGAAGTGGGTGGATTTTAAGCAAAAAGAAGGAATTAAAATGACCCAAATAATTCTTATTCCTTTAAAAAAAGCTGGTATCTTTATATTATTTTTAATTGGATTCTACATAATAGTTCTAACATATAGTATTGATTTTTTCATGATAGCTGTTTTATTAACTATCAGCTATTTACTTATTTTAGGATATTATATTTTTATATTACGAAAAAATGCAAAATAAAATCTTACTCATTACAATTCTTCTTTTAACTTCAATACCTGTCTTTACTAAAAGTGAAGATATTTATCCACTTATAGAACAAATGAATCTTTCAAATATACTGTTCAGACAAATTTCAGATGATATAAGCAGTTATTACCGGAATTCCGAACAAAATAAACTTTTAAATCCTTTGCAAATTTACAGGATATCACTTAAAGCTGATGAAACTATTTTTTCAATTGCTGCAAGATTTAATTTACCATACGAATCAATAACAACTTTGAATCATATAAATAAACCAGGAACTCTAAGTACCGGGACATCATTGCTTATACCAAATACTCCTGGTATTTTCATCCCGGCATTTCCTGAATCTGATATTGAATATATGATTCGCTCCTGGAGAAATACAGAAGATGCAATAGAAATCAAAATTATTAATGGTGATTCTGATACTTTCTTTTTCATGCCAGGAGAAAAATTTCATAAAGTTGAAAGATCATTTTTTCTAGGATTAATGTTTAGATTTCCACTGCCTGTGGGTATTATTTCATCACGATATGGAGAAAGAGTAAATCCAATTACAGGAACTTCTCACTTTCATAATGGTATTGATGTTGCTGCACCTGAGGGAACAGAAGTAATGGCTTCCAGAGCTGGATATGTACAATTAATTGATTATAATGACGTTTGTGGAAACTTTATAAGTATTATTCATGAAAATAGCTATGAAACTTTATACTGTCACTTAAAAAATGTATTTGTTCAGTTGAATCAGAAAGTACAATCAGGTATGATTATAGGATCAGTTGGAAATACAGGAATGTCCACAGGTCCTCATCTGCATTTTGAGATAAGGAATCTGGGAGAAACGAAAGATCCAAGTCTTATGATACCAGGGAAGATACAGTGAAAAAGAAGTTATTTACAGTTTTTTTTCTTTTAACAATTATTTTTTCATCTTTTCCTTTGAATATAAGAGGTGAAGTAAAAAAAATAATTGAAATTGAAACAGACAAAGCAGTAACAGAATTTACTTTATTTGATCTTACTGGAATAAGTATAAAAAATAGCCCTTTTATTGAAGGCCTTGAACTAAGTCTTACTATTCCAGATGAACTGGCTAAATATCGGGATAGTTTTATGTTGAACATTTATTATAAACTTGATTCAATTCCCAGTGAATCCAATAAGTCTTATAAAGGTACATTATTATTATCCCAAACTGTACCAGTTTCAAAAAAGATATTTATTTCTATTCCAATGATTATGACAAGTAACAATGATCTAATACCGGGTTCTTTGCTTACTAAACAAGTTAATAAGACTGAATTCCCGATGATATTGTCTGTTAGCCCTGTAATGAAAGGAATACCCAGCACAGTCTTATCAAGCATTTTTAAACTGGAAATATTACCAGTTATAAGTACTAAAGGCATATTGGATCTAAACTTATCAGGTTCTGAAAATAAATATACAATTATACTTGATGGAAAAGAAATATTATATAAAAAAGAAATTATTCTGGAAGAAGGTATTCATCAAATTATTATTAATTCAGTAAATTTTAAAGAAATATCACAATCCTTTGTAATTTCAAGGGGAAATACAACTAAATTGGAAATTATAATGGAACAACTGCTTCCAACAGTTATATTTGAAGCCCCGGAAGGATCTGAGATTATTCTTGATGGAGAGAAAATTGATTCATCGCCATCCAAAGCATTTGAAATTAAACCTGGTGATCATGTAGTACGTATGAAACTGGGAGACTACTCTCTAAGTAAAAAATTTACTGTAGACGCTGAAAAAAAATATAAAATATCCCTTTTCCTTGATATTTTAATACAGGAGAATTAACTTATTCTATAGATATGTCGATAATATAGTTGTCAGGCTGGTAATATAGTTCCCCTCCCAGTTTACTATATTACTGTCGGACAATTCTGATTAAGGCCGATTCCCTAAAAAGGATCGGCCTTCTTATTGACATAACCTCTCTGAATAAATAATGTATGCCTATGTTTCGAACTGGTAAAAGAAGAATCCTTGCAGTAGTTTTAATAGGTCTAACCTTTTTATCTTCCATTGTATTTGGACTGGGTATTGGTTTCTTTCTTTCTGGAAGCCATAATATAGATGTAAGAGGTGATCTTAGCTCTTATACCCCTGCACTACCAACACAAATACTGGATAGAAATGGTGAGCTCATAACCGAGATCTTCTCGGATGAAAAAAGAGATATTGTTCCAATAGATGAACTCCCAAAAAATTTACTTTATGCCCTCATAAGCAGGGAGGACAGTTCTTTCTATACACATAAAGGGATTGATATTGTAAGGGTTGCAGGTGCAGCTTTCAATATTCTAACGGGAAGATATTTTTCAGGTGCCAGTACTCTTACAATGCAGGTTGCAGGATGGCATTATGCAGATAGAAAAGATATATCAGTTAAACGTAAATTAAAAGAAATTTGGTATGCTTTTCAATTTGAGAGGGATCTGTCAAAAAATGAAATTCTTGAGATTTACATGAACCAGATGTATTTTGGACATAATGCATATGGGGTTGAATCAGCTTCTCAATTTTATTTCGGCAGAAGTGCAAGAGATATCAGTATAGCTGAATCTGCTATTTTAGTTGTTCAACTTGCAAGCCCGGCTCTATATTCACCTATAAATCATCCAGAACGTGCACGATCCAGACAGGTAGATGTATTGAACCAAATGGTTAATCTGGGTTACGCCACTCAGGAAGAAGCAGATCTATCATTTCAAAAATATTGGGATAGCTATAATTATACCAGATCAAATATATCCAGTGCATATTTTGATAATGACAGTAAGGCACCCTATTTTAGTGAATATGTTAGAATACAGCTAAATGATATGCTCTATGGAGCAGTTGATATAAATAAAGATGGTTATGTCGTTCATACAACTCTTGATCTTGGATATCAGGCAATAGCTGATGAGATTATGAATAAAGCATATCATAGTATAAATGAGAGATATAAAACAAAATCTGACTCCAGACTGGAAATAGTAGATGAAACGTATGTTCCTATAGTAGATATGCTAAGTCTTATTTTTAATCTTGAAGATATTCAGGTAGCTGGATCTAAACAGAAAAAAGCTGCAAGAAACGATTTTTATAAAAATATCAGCCCTACATTGGAAATTATGTCTCTTATGTTTGGGATGAGTGATGTTAAAGAGTTAACTCAATATGCAGCTGCAAAAGATCAGTTATCAGCAAAAAAAACAACTGTTGAAGGTGCATTGGTATCAATTGATAATCATAGTGGGCATATTTTAAGTATGGTTGGTGGTAGTGATTTTGAAACTAAAAAATATAACAGAGCTATAGATGCAAAGGTGCAGCCAGGTTCAAGTTTTAAACCATTGTACTATTCAGCTGCAATCGGATCAGGAAGATTTACTACAGCCACAAGACTATATGACGGCCCTATAGTCTTCTTTGATGACATGGGTAATAAATACACTCCAACCAACTATCTGGGGGCCTGGGAAGGATCTGTATTATTACGTCATGCCCTTGCAACATCCATGAATGTCCCTTCTCTTCAGGTTTTGGATGGTTTAGGTTTTGAACCAGCTATTGAAAGAGCTTCGAGATTATTAGGTAAAGAAGATCAATCTGAAGATAGAATATTATTTCCCCGAAGCTTTCCTCTGGGACTGGGAATAACATCTGTAGCTCCTATTGATATGGCAAGGGCATTTGCTACATTTCCAAATCAGGGAAATGCTGTCCTGCCAATTTCAATTACTTCTGTTTTAGATAGAAATGGAAATGTTGTTCTTGAACCTGAAAAAGAAAGGTTAAGAGAGCAGCAGGGGAACCGTGGAAAAGATAATGAGATAATGACTCCCCAAAATGCTTATATAATGGTATCAATGCTTCAAAGTACTGTAGAATATGGAACTCTACGCTGGCGTAGAATAAATATTGGCGGGTTTGACGGAATGCCAATGGCAGGTAAAACAGGAACTACTCAAAATTGGGGTGATGCCTGGACAGTGGGGTTTTCCCCATACTACACAACTGCTATCTGGTTTGGATTTGATACTCCCGGAAACTCTTTAGGAAGAGAACTTACAGGTGCTACAGCCGCTGGTCCATACTGGGCAGAATATATGAAAACAGTTCATACAGGTCTTGATAGAATAGAATTCCAGAAACCGGAAACGGGGCTTATTGAATTGAAGGTATGTGCAGTATCAGGTAAAATTCCTACAAGTGAATGTGATGATGGTCTGCTGGATGAAATATTTATTACAGGTACTGAACCTAAAAGTTTTTGTGATATACATACTTTTAATAATCAAAGAGATGATGAACTTATAGATGGACTAAGGGATATTCTCCTTATTGAAGATTTTGGTGTCGATACTTTCGATCTTCAAGATCTTACAACAGATTTATTTAATTTCGATACAAATGATATAGATTTCCTCCAGGATGATGTCAATTCTGATACAATAAGTAATCCTCTTTTGGATTAGGGAAGAATATGCTTGTTAGAGTAAGTGAAATTCAAGTAAAAAAACGTATTCGAAAAGAATCCGGTAATATAAATGAGCTTTCAGAAAGTATGAATATTCATGGACTCATGAATCCTATTGTAATAACCAGAGAATATCAACTTATTGCTGGATTCAGGCGTCTTGAATCGGCAAAAAAGTTAGGCTGGGAAAATATAGAAGCTAATATTATCGATGCTCCGACAAAGATCAAAAAACTTGAAATGGAAATAGAAGAAAATATACATAGAAAAGATTTTACTCCAGATGAAATTGTAGATGCCTATACAAAACTTGAAAAATTGAAAAACCCCGGTTTAATAAAAAAAATATTTCTTTGTATAAGAAATTTCTTTAAAAAATTATTTCATCTAAAGACGCGATAAATCGCGCCTCTACAACGATGATTCCCATTTTTCATTATTCATTAATCTTCAATGTATCTGGGTCTAACGGAACAACTCTGCCGTCATTTAACTGAACATACAGGATTCCGTTATTTAACTGTAATGGTGTATATGACAATACTTCCAGGTCAGATCTTACTTGTAAAACTAATTCACTGTTAAATCGGCCAACATACCATTTATCATCTTCTCTAACTACAGCAAATATTATATTACCATCTAAAAGTATATCTGTATCACTAAAAACATCATAATTACCCTGTATTTTTACTTCAAGAGTTTGTGGGTCCAGAAACATCAACCTGACGGCCTGAGGAGCACGATCAATTCCGGAAACTATAAGCATACTATTCCCCAGCAGATAATATCGTCGCCCTCTTACTGTATTAATTGATGAACGCTTATCAATTTCTCCTGTGTTTTTATCTATTAGAGCTAAACGACCCATTAAGTCTGAATCGTTTCCATCTATTAATAGAAAAGGAACTGTTTCAACTAATTCTGCGTCTGTTCCATCAGATGCAGTTTTCTCTTCTTCAATTAGCTTTTTCTCATCTTCAGCTATTAGTTCACGTTCTTTCTGAACGGCTGCCTGTCTATCCTCTTGTTTTTCTTCACGTTCTTTTAACTCTTCCTCTTTTTCTTCTATAGAACTCTCTTTTTCATCAATATCTATTTCACGATCTTTTAATTCAGTATCAGTAAGGGTTTCAGATTCTTTTTCCAGTTTTTCTTTATCTAAATCCAGTTCTTCTGAATCCTCTTTAAGGTCCTCTTTCTGCTCCTCTATTTTATCTTGTTCCTCTTCAATTTCACGTTCTTTCAGTTCAACTATATCTTTTCTTGGTTCTATCCCTTTATCATCCTGGGTCCGTAAATCCTCTATTACATCTTCGTTACTAATAATGTCAGTATCTATCTTAAATTCACCAGACGCTGATAATGGTATTACAATTTGCGTATTACCCGGCCATTCAAGATATCTTGTCGAAATACCGGCACTATCAGGATTTAGACTATCTGTAACAATATTATTATATGAACTTAGGAAATACTGAAAATCACCTCTGTATACGGCATTATAATATGTTGCAAATTCTGCAATAATATCGGCATCTTCTCTGGGATACGAATATGCCTGTTCCAGATAACCTGATAATATTCTGCGAACATTATCTATATGATCTACCACAGCATCCTTTTCAATAATTAATATATCCCCGTTAAGTAGTCCCTGCCCATTTGTATCAACAAGATGAACTATACTGTATCGTCCATTATAACTGCGTATAGAACCTCCAGCATCTGAAGTTTTACCAAGATAAATACCTATTCCCCGTATTTCATCTGCAGTTTCAAATTTCAAGTGAGGACCTTCATAATTAAAAAACTCAACAGATTCCTTTTTTACTTTAAAAAGTTCCTCTTTAACTACTGTCTGTGCAAATAGAGAGACAGACATAATTATCAAAACTATTAAAACAGATATCTTTTTCATCTTTCCTTCCTTAGGCGACCAGGCTTAATTGAAATTATAGAACTCTTTTAACAATAAAACAGCTACTTTTTTATTGAATTTATTGTATCCAAAGCCAGTTCTTTAGTAGCCCTGGTACTGGAAGTCAAAAAAATGTTAGTAATTACAGCCAGTAATTCTCTACTGGTAGTACCATTATAGCTATCTATCTTACCAACTGTTAGAAGAATTTGACTAAGATACCGTATATTTGTGTGTTTTTGATTATTATAATAAATTGATATACCATTTGAAATATTTCCATCTTTATCACTCTGCAAATTACCAAGTGCTCTAATAATTGAGTTTTTAACGTAATCATCCCATTCAAAACTTAACATTCCTACAAGAAACTCTATGGTTTTAAAACTCCCTATAATACCAAGAATATCTACAGCTCTGCTTCGTACAACAGGAAAGTTGTTTATAAGAAGACCTTCTTCATAAAGAGGTCTTGTAATACAATCTGAAGCCAGAAATTCAAGGATTTCTATTAGATAAGTCTTTCCCTTATCATAATCCCTATTGTAAAGTCTTAGCTCTATCTCATCCAAAAGTTCATTAAGGTACTTTTCATCTAAGAGTTTAGAAAGTTCCATTAAATATATATAATCTGAGGATCTGAGTCTTTCATTTATATTTTGATCAATTTTATTTGTTACAAGAAATCCTCTGTTTTCTATTCCACCCCTATAACCAGGCCATAAATACTTTAAGTAATTATCACTTACTATATTACTTAACCCATACTTGTAGAGCAGCCAATCCTTACTGCCAACAATAATATTACCATCTGAAGCGCCCAGGAACCTCCTGACAGAAACACCTCCTTTGATTGTGCTTAATGTTAATCCATCAAAATCCAACCAGGATACAGTACCTTCAGAACCAAGACTAACTATTATATTGGAATAAGCACTTAAGTCTATTTGAGATCTTCCTTTTGATTTATTCCATATAATACTACCATCTGAATTCAGCATTATTATATTATTTCCTGAAGTGCATACAACTCTATCTTCTGTTAGTACAATAATAGATCTAACAGGACCATTAAGGGACTGGTTCCAAATTCTTGTACCTTTAAAATCTATAGAAACAATAGTGGAATTATCTGTTCCTGCATATAAATTGTCCAAAGATAATACCAATGATTCAACATTTCCGGAGAGCAAAAATGTCCATTGTCTACTCCCGTTTATACTGTATGAATATATACGTTCATTATTTAGGGCAATATATATTTCAGCACCCAAGACAGGCCCTAGAACAGGTAGAGCAGGAAGCCTGACCTCCCAACGAATAAAACCTGTATGACTGATAGAGTACAACCAGCCTTCATTTGTAACAATAAATAAGGAACCATCAGGGCTAATTGCAGGATTACCTACAATAGATCCTTTAAGTTTGGCTTTCCACAGACTTTCACCCATAGGATTTACAGCTATTAAGAAACCTCTTTTACTGCCAGCATATAAGGTTCCGTCAAAAGCTATGGAAAGAGTCTCAGTAATTCTGTCTTCAAGATTATTTCTCCATAGTAAAGAACCGTCACTGTTTAATGCATATAAGTAACGGTCTTCAGAACAGAAGTAGATGGTTCCATCTGCTCCTTCTACAGGCGGAGTAATTATTCTACCTCCAGTAGTATATCTCCAAATAATTTCAGAAGTTTCAGAAGGATAAATCCATAGAGGAAGAAGAAATGATATGAAAAAAATACAGAGTGTTTTTTTTAGGTTCATTGATGCATAGTAGATTATCATATGTGTTTTAATAATAACAGATGTAGAGACGCCCTATATGGCGTCTGTACGAAGAATCTATGGTAATGTCTGACAGAACCCTTAAAGCCTTGCCTCTTTACATTAAGCAATGTTCCAGGGGAAATATATCTTCAGCATAAGTTATATAGTCAGCCTGTTATGATTATGGTTCTTATACATTTGGTCTCTTGTGAATTTAACATCATCACTATTAAGATAATCATCGAAACGCATGTATTTATCTATTACACCCTGGGGAGTAAACTCAATAATTCTATTTGCAATAGTATCAATAAACTGATGATCATGACTGGTCATTAATAATGATTCAGGATAATCAATAAGTCCATCATTGAGTGCTGTAATAGCTTCAAGGTCAAGATGATTAGTAGGTTCATCAAATACAAGAACATTTGAACCTTCCTGCATTATTTTTGCCATCATACACCGCACTTTTTCTCCACCAGAAAGAACTCTGGCACTTTTAAGTCCATCTTCACCGGAAAACAACATACGGCCAAGAAAACTTCTAATATATGTTTCATCTGCATCTGCTGAATACTGTCCCAGCCATTCAGTTAGATTGTAATCTGTATCAAAATATTTTGTATTTTCTTTTGGATAATAAGAATTTTTTATAGTCACTCCCCATTCATAACTTCCCTTATCCGGTTCTATTTCCCCGGCAAGTATTTGAAAAAGAGTTGTTTTTGCCAGATGATCAGGCCCCACAAAAGCAATTTTATCACCTTTATTTACTTGGAAAGTAAAATTTCTAAGAACTACTTCTCCATCAATTGAATGAGTTATATCATTAATTTCCAGAATATTTTTTCCACATTCCCTTTCAGGTTTAAAGTTGATATAAGGGAAACGCCTTGAACTTGGCTTTATATCATCAATAGTAAGTTTTTCTATAAGTTTTTTTCGACTTGTAGCCTGCTTGGATTTAGATGCATTTGCACTAAAACGTTGAATAAATGTTTTAAGTTCTGCAACTTTATCTTCCCTTTTCTTTTTAT
>DAOVSY010000174.1 GCA_030633365.1 Spirochaetaceae bacterium
GCTTAATGGAATCCCAGTAATGATTTTAGCCATTCTTTTTGCAAAGTCATATGCCTGAGGAATATAAACTGGTGCTATAGTCGTATTTTCTTCAGCTCCGCTTACTAATTTAGTATTTCCCCAAATTGATTTTTTCCCGGTAATTTTAATTCTGTTGTCTTCAGTCTGCATTACAAGTAAAATGATCGACTGTCTTGCCCAGCCAGCAGGATTTAAAGCTTTTATAGCAGTAATAGGGTGCTTAAGCATATTTCCAATAAGTGAAAAGAGACGCCAGACACCTTTGGTTTTATCTGTAAGCAGAGTTGTAATAACAGACATTACATTTGCTCCTTCAGGATATCGGACTACTTCTATATGTGTTTTTTCATCTAAATAAATCCCTGAGGTAATGGCAACTCCTTCACTGAAGTTTGTATCTTTTCCTTTTTTTCTAACTCCAATTAAGGATTCACTGTTGGTTCGAACATTTCGACCAAGAGAATCAGAAATATCTATTTTTCCTTTATTTTTAAGTGAAAACAGTAGTTTCATGTTACCAATTACCCCGGCAGAGAAAATGACATTTTTTGCACTATATTGTTTCTTTGTTTTAATGAATGGGCTTGTAGATCGTTCTGTAAATACTGTATATCCTGTGTCTGATGGAACAACATCAATAACTCTCTGTTCCGCTTCAATTTTAGTACCGCTTTTTAAAGCAAAGTACAAATAATTCTTTAAGAGAATATTTTTTGCCCCTGTCCGGCAGCCAATAATACAGCCTGCACAATTATTACAACCTGTACGGGAGGGGCCTTCTCCTCCAAAATAGGGGTCATCAACCTCTTTATCTGCTTCACCAAAATAAACACCAACATTTTCCATATAGAAAGAATCTTCAATTTTTGCTTCCTTAGCAGTTTTTAACAGAGCATCATCCATTTTTGTAAAATATGTATTTTTAGTTTTTCCCAGCATATAAGAGCATTTATCATAAAAGGGGCTTAGTTCTTTTTCCCAGTTAACATTTTTAGGTAATTCAGCTGATTGATAGAACTTTTTAGGTGGTTTTAATAGTGTATTGGCATAGTTTATTGAACCACCTCCAACACCGGCAGCACCAAGAATTGCAGCATGTTTTAAAAATGTAATTCGTTGGAATCCATTACAGAATAAACGGGGAAACCAGAAGAATTTAAATATATTATTATTTGTTTTAGGAAAATCCTTATCTTCGTACCATTTACCTTCTTCTACAACCAGAACACTGTACCCCTTTTCTGAAAGCCTCATTGCAGAAACACTTCCGCCAAATCCTGAACCAATTATTATGTAATCATAACTATCCATTACTGTCTCCTGTCAGATAGTATAATTGAAAAATTCAAAATGTGACACAATGTAAAATATTTATTTAAATCTCAATATTAGCATGAGCCGGATTTTGTATCCGACCCAAGTTGTTTATTTTTTAAAATCTGTCAAAGTCATCATCATCCAGAGAAATTACTGCAGCCGGATCAACTGGTTTTATACCTGTTTCAGCAGGCTGGTGAACTGTTTGTGCAATTGGAGCTGCTGCCCGTTGGGTCTGGTACTCAAGTTGTCTTGGCTGTGCAGCTGTATAGGTTCCTTGTGTCTCTTTTAATTTAAATGTTGCAACCATATTCTTAAGTTGTACACTCTGGGAAGCCAGTTCTTCTGCAGCAGCAGCACTCTCTTCTGCACTTGCTGTATTAGACTGGGTAACCTGGTCTATCTGCTCAAGCCCCTGGGTTATTTGATCTATTGCTTCTGCCTGCTCCTTACTTGCTGTGGTAATCTCTTCCAAGAAGTCTGCAACCTTGGATGAACCTCCCATTATGGATTCCAGCTGCGTAGCTGTTGCTACTACTGCTTTATTTCCGGACTCAATGTTTTTTATAGACTCGTCCACCATATCTGTTGTTTCTTTTACAGCTTCTGCACTTCTTACTGCAAGATTTCGAACCTCATCTGCAACAACTGCAAAACCTTTTCCATATTTTCCTGCTCTGGCTGCTTCAACATTTGCATTTAAAGCTAAAAGGTTTGTCTGGAACGCAATATCATCTATTACCTTAACAATTTTCTTTATCTGGTCACTGGAATCGTTTATCTTTTCCATTGCTACAGACAGTCTTTCCATCTCTTTGTTACCTTTTTCTGCATCTTCTGTTGCCTGTTTAGCAAGGCCGTTGGCTTCTGTTGCATTTTCTGCATTTTGTCTGGACTGACTATTTATCTGTGTTATGGAAGCTGATACTTCTTCCAGAGAACTTGCAGACTCAGTTGCTCCCTGGGAAAGAGACTGACTTGCCTGGGAAACCTGGTCTGCTCCAATGTTTACCTGGTCTACAGACATATTTACATTACCAAGCAGGCTGTTTAAAGAATCTGTCATTTGTACTAAAGAAGTTCCAAGGACATCTTTGTCGGAAGCTAGTTTTATATCTATTGTTAAATTACCCTTTGCAACCTCTTCTACCATATTCCCTTTGTACTGGAGACTTTCTATCATATTGTCAAAAGATTTTGATAAGGCTCCTATTTCATCTTTGGCTCTTAATAATTTTTTATCTATTATTAGATCGAAGTTACCAATACCTATTTCTGTTGCAAGATTTGTTAAATTTTCCATAGGTTTTGATATACTTCTACTAAAGAGAATAGTTACTACAATTACAATAAGGAGGATTACAGCGGAGAGAATTAGAATAAAAGTAATAATCTGATTTATTGGAATATCAACTTCCGCCTGATCAATTTCTGCAAGGAGAATCCATTTGAAGTCTCCAAGATTAAGAATTCTCCAGGATGAAAAAACAGGGTTACCATTATAATCTATTATAATTTTTGTTTCCTCTTCTCCTCCCAGGGCAATATCTACAGCTTCTGTATCCACACCGTTTTTCTCAACAGTTCCACTTATAGAAGCTTCCAGGGAGTGATTTACTGGATCCAGAAATGAGTCTGATCTCATTAGTTTATCTGCACCAACAAGATATGTTTCGCCTGTATCTCCCATTCCTGTTCTTTCCTGCATTATGCCATTTATCTGATCAAAAGGAATTTGTATTGCAAAAATACCAATTGTTTCACCATTTTCTTTAATTGGAGCTCCTGCAAACATTGCCGGTGCACCATTGGAAGGTGCATAAGCTGAAATATCAACTAATACAGGTTTATCTTCAGAAAGGGTTTTTCTCCATACTTCTGCAAGGCCGCTTTCCTTGTACTGGCCTGAGCCCATATTTTCGCCTAAATCTGCTTCTTTTGCCCAGGAATACATTACGTGCCCATGGGATGCACATATAATAAATACATCGTAGTATCCATAAACTTCAGAATATTTTTTTAATAAATTGTTAACTTCAGAATATATTTCATCATAGGTACGTGTAAGATTTTCTGCAGAACTACTCATATCATAAAAATTACTGCCACCAATTTTCATTTCTTTATGATAAGTTATCAAGTGATCCAAAGAAACAACCACATCATGTGTTCCCGCTACAACTTCTGCATCCTTCATAATTCTATCAAACAAGCTTTCCATCTGGTTATGTTTTATTTCACTAATGGCACTTAACATTTGTTCTGCTTCATGATCCAATGCCTGGGTGGTCTTATTTAATGTAATTAATGCCAGAGAAACTATTGTTAATACACTTAAAATTACAAATATTAGTAGAATCTTTCCTCCAATACTTTTAAAAAAATTAATCTTTTTGGTTTCCATTTTATTCTCCTTTGGTGGCATAGGCGAGCAGGAAGCTTGCTTCCGACCAGCCTTTTAACTATTACTACTTTGTTCTATTACTGATTTATCTTCATTGCTTATTATTTTCTCTACATTGAGTATGATCTTTACCTCTTCACCTTTTTTAGCAAGGCCTGCAATATATTGTTCATTTCCTGATGCATTATTAAAAGATGGTGGAGAACCAATATCTTCTTCCTTTATTTCATGCACCTCAGAAACAATATCCACAATTAACCCAATTGTACTGTCATTCATACTCACAATGACAATACAGGTCCTGTCATCATATTCCTTCTCCTCTATGCCAAATCGCAATCGAAGATCTATAGCTGGAATAACTTTTCCCCGAAGATTTATTACACCCTTCACAAAGTTAGGCATATCCGGAATAACTGTAATCTGAGGAAGTTCCTCAATTGCAGTAATACGTTTTATATCTATCCCGTATTCTTCTGATCCAAGTTTGAACATCAGGAATTTATTCTCCTGTACATCTTCATCATCCTCTACCATTAAATCAATATCACCCATATATTTTCTCCTTAGGAAGCATAGCCGAGAAGGATGCATAACCGAGCAACAGACGAAGTCTGTGACCAGGTGACGAAGCCCCGACCAGGCTTGACCTACCTTGTAATTATAAGTTTCGTTTATTTTTTTTTAGAATGCAAGCATATATTATAAAAAAAGTCATTTTAATTTTATTGAACTGACAATCTTCTTTTTTTAGTGGGAAAAAGCCAAAAACTTAATTTGTTCTATCTCTGCTAGTAAGCCTTAATACTGAGATTGTTAAAAAAATAATAATAAGTATTTAAAAATAAAATCTGTTCAAATTACTAATTATAAGTTGAATTTCTTGTTCTGTTATAGAAGCGGCAAATTCCATTTTTTCTAATAATTCTGTGTATAAAAAATTCTCTTCCCTTGTTTCCAGTTGTTGTAAATTTAACAGCATTTCCTATTAAATTAGTAAGTATCTGTTTGTATCTCTGAGTATCTGTTTCAATCCAGGCTGGCATATTATTATCAATTTCAAGTTTAATTTATGTATTATTATTTCTACTTGCTGGTCCAAATGTATCTATAATTTTTTTCATCTTCATAAGCCTGTTGACCTGTCAGAATATACATGTTCAGTCATCATTTCCTGTTTATTTCCGGCCGTGCTATAGTTTTTTACACCTGAAGTAATCTAAGCACTGTTTCAGTAACAATGATAATGGAAATTATTCATCTACAAGTCATCTTGTTACCTTCAATTATCTGCTGTGAGGTCGTCTACTCTCCCATAACCGACTTCATCATAATTTTATGATAGACTTCTCACGAAAAAAGAAGGCAATTTATAAACAAAAATACCAATTATTTAAGCAATAAAATTCAAATCACATATCAAAAGGCGTCAATATCGGCATCAGAATTTTAGTTGAATAAATAGCACCATGAATAACTGTTATTATTCTGTTTTATCACATATACAAGTAATCAATTTTGTATTACTATATAAATATGCATAAGGTCAAAATAAAGAACAAAGTCCTTAAAAATGTCAAAAAAATGCCATCAGCCAGGCAGGATGACTTCTTTGACCTTATAGAAGATTTACAAGCAACAGGACCGATCCAGAAAGGATGGAAAAATTTCAGTCCACTGAATGACAAGAAGACTGAGTTTCACTGTCATTTGGATTACAGGTGGGTAGCTTGTTGGAGAGCACTATCTGATAGTCAATTAGAATTGGAGGTTTATTATGCTGGCAGTCGTGAAAAATCCCCATATTGAGATAAACGCAGAAGAGATACCCGAGAAGCTTTTAAAATTCCTTACTGATAACTATAGTAAGGTCGAGATCATTAATAATGATGACGATTTTGTAGATATTGCAGAAACTTCCTGGTACAGAGAGAGAGTTAATCGTTCTACGCCAGGGCAGGTTCTTAAACGCTACAGGAAAAGGAATGGCATGAGCCAGGCTGAGCTGGGAGAGAAACTCGGCATTGCCAAGCAGAATATTTCAGCAATGGAAAGAGGCGCTAGAGGAATCAGTAAGGCAATAGCACGTGATCTAGCTGAGATTTTCCAAATTTCTCCTGGGCGATTTATTTAAGCTTAAACAATATGAATCTCGGATTGGCAGTTTTTCCTCCCCTCTGTCTAACAATAAATTACCGTCAAAAAAATATTAAGTCATTTCTTCCTTTTTCCAACATACCGATTATAATAATATGCTACTATTGAAATCACTCTTTCATCTACTCGAATTTTTACTCTTCTACATCATCAACAGGAAATCAGTCATCCCAAAAATTGCCCTGATATGGCAGGAGAACCAGAGGTATAAAAGATATTTTATTGAGAAAAATATTAAACTCCCTTTCACTATCCAGGAAAAGTGGTTTATAAGGTCAATGTTTATCAGCAATCCTAAATCGAGAAAATATTTTACATTAGTAACACCTGAAACAGTACTCTATAGATGGAAAAGGGCAATAAAAGATTACTGGACTTATTACAAACCCAAAACCAGGAAGAAAGGCAGACCTCCCATTTCAA
>DAOVSY010000167.1 GCA_030633365.1 Spirochaetaceae bacterium
AGAGTTTTTACAGTTATTAACACATATGGATGGTCTCAATTATATTTGTGGGTTACTCTAACAGA
Organism: Spirochaetaceae bacterium; assembly: GCA_030633365.1. Next base: position 66 of record DAOVSY010000167.1, read on the forward strand.
AATTTTTAATTCTACAAATGATAATTTAAACTATGGTCTGGGTATACTGGTTCCGGATCTTGCAGCTCTTGGTAGTTATTACCTATGGGAAAAGGCTGGTTGGTCAGTACAACGAACAGGGATAATATCTGTAAGTGGTTTAGGAGGATTGCTGACAGGAATATTTGCAAATATGATAATTGCGGAAGCAGGTAACTTCAACCCTCCCAGTACTATAACATCATCAATCATATTAGGGAGCAGTTTAGCTGGAAAAATTATTGGAGTATATGCAACATCAAATATGGAGCCGGATTCGAAGGCAAAGAAATCATTGTTTGCTAATATAAACTTTGCACCCCTTGTTAGCCAGAATGGTACAGGATTTATGATCAACCTTGGTTTTTGACATCAGTTAAAGATACAGTATCACTCCATGGTCCCGGTCCGGAAATATTTACAGCTCTTACTCTGTAATCCAGAATGGTTATTTTTTTCGGAATAATATCCTTGCATGATTCTTCAAGCAGATTTTTATCCAGAAACTTCCACTGATTGGAATTGGGTATTCGCCTTACTACTTCATAATGTCCAAAATCTTTTACTGCTTTCCATGAAAGGTTAAGCTGGGAACCTGTAGGACTTAAAATAAGTTCTGTTATTTTATCCGGGGCAGAAAACTCTTTTTCTTCATTCTCCTTATTTTCATTTTCTTTTTTCATTTTAGCACTGTTTATTTCATCTCTCCGGGTTTCAGCTAATTCTTTGATTGTTTCTGCAAATGAAGGATATCTGCCCAGGATTCTCTCAAAGGTCTCTTTATCAAGACTGTATAAATCACAGTACCCTTTTGCAATTATAGAAGCAGTTCGGGGCATACTTAAAAGAAGAGCTATTTCTCCAAAAAAATGACCATCAGAGAGTGTTGCGTAAACAGTACTACCGTCCGCAGATACTACATCAACACTTCCTTTACTAATAAAAAACATATCAAACCCAAGTTCACCTGCAGTCACTATATAATCACCTGGAGTATATACAACAGGTTTAAGATTCATAATTGTTTCTTTGATAAATTCATCAGAAGCACCTTCAAATATTGGAACCTTCTCTATAATATCTTTGTTAAGAAAAAGTGAAACCCAGGTTTTAAGGGATGAAGGAAGTTCTGCAAGTACTGAAGATTCATCATACCCCCTCCTAGTCTGCCAAAGATAATCAAAATATGAATTAATCTTTTTACTAAGATCCTGAGGAATATCCCTGTAACGTAAAAAAGTATTAAGCTTCTCCATTTTTTCATTATGCTGGGACTTGGCTATATCTATGTTAGCAATGAGATTGGCAATATTTCCAATAATCAGACCATACATACCGGCACCAATAAATTCTACAAAAATTACGAATATTATCTGCTTAGTACCACTAGGAAGAATATCTCCATATCCTATAGTTGTAAGAGTAGTTGTTGTCCAGTAAAAAGCCCTTACATATAAATCCAGAGGTTCCAGACTATTTGGATTTCCAGTCATCATTATCCAGGCGCAACCAATAGTATGAGCAGCCATTAGAACCCAAAAAACAAGAAGAACAAGACGAAGAATAGCAGGATTTATTTTTTGCCCTCCAAGTCTTTGCAGGGTCTTTCTGACTCTTAACAGTTTAAGCAGACGGTTTAATCTTAAAACTTCCAGTACTTTTCCCAAACTTCCTATAATAAAAAAATTGCTTATTAAGCAGATAGGAATTGCAGAAATTAAATCTATAATAAACCATGTTTTTATATACCTTAAGGCAATCTCTTTTCTATTTAAGACAAGTTTTCCCTTAACAGATCTGGCTGTATTAAAATTTACAATAATATCGCCCAGAAAAACTGCTGTAGTTCCCCATGCAGAAATAGTGCAAAACTGATCACTAAAAATATCAAATATAATAATCAGAGGAATTGTAATTGCAGAGTAGATAGCAACCAGAAGAACCAGCGGATCCCATAATTGCCTGAATTTACTATCAGGAAAGAGCATAAAATTTAAATCCCCTGTGATTCCAGGAATTTAAGAATTGCTTCATCATCAATATATTTAAGGTCTATGGCTATTTCACCAAACATCCGTTTATCACCATCATTTTGCATTTGTAAAACTTCATCTCTTTGTTCTGCTTTCATTGCTCCAATTCCTACAAGACCATCACCAATTCTTTCTGCCATAGGTCCCTCCTACTTATATAAATTATATATATAATATATGGTTCTGCAAGAAAAATAAATAAGCTTTTTGCGTTATGTCTCATTTTGAATTTTAAAAACAGCTCTAATTTAATAAAAGAGCCAATACCTGGCGCAAAATAGCTTAGGCTGCATGTGCGGGCAGCAACGAAGTTGCGACCCGTATAATAACAAGCTGTTACATATAGACGACGCTAAAGCCTACTTTACCAAAATATTACAAAGTATTATTATCCTTTCATGAAAGAAGCAATTGAATTTAATGAAGTCAGCTTCAGTTTTGATACTGCTCCGGTACTTGAAAATGTAAGCTTTACTATTAATCAGGGTGATTTTATCTCTATACTGGGACCTAATGGTGGAGGGAAAACGACCCTGGCAAAACTTATGCTTGGATTATATGCTCCTAATTCAGGTAAAGTCCTTATTCATGGGAAATCTCCTGTTCAAACCAGAGATATATTTGGATATGTCCCCCAATATTCTCTGTTTGATCCTAACTTTCCTGTATCTGTAATGGATGTTGTTCTAATGGGACGAATAAATAATTTTTCAATAAAATACTCAAAAAAAGATAAATTGCATGCAGAAAAAGCAATGGAGAATGTGGGCATAAATGACATAAGATTGAAACCATATTCTGATTTATCAGGTGGACAGCGACAGAGGGTTTTGATAGCAAGAGCTCTGGCTACTGATCCGCAGATACTTCTTTTGGATGAACCTACTGCAAATGTGGATGCAGCTGTTGAATATAAAATGTCTGCGATGTTAAGTAAATTACAAAAGACAATGACCATACTGCTAATTACCCATGATCTGGGATTTGTATCTGAACTTGTCAACAAAGTAGTTTGTGTTAATAAAAAAGTTCATATTCATCCAACCAGCGGAATAACTGAAGAGCATATAAGAGAACTTTATAATGACAATATGCGAATTGTACGACATGATATTAAGGAGGTACGTATATAATGGGAGACTTTTTTTCTGCTCTCTTCAATCCTTCAATCCCATTTATTCGTTATGCCCTCTTTGCAGGGCTTCTGTCCAGTGTTCCCTTTGGAATAATTGGAACATGGGTAACAATAAAACGGATTAGTTATCTGGCTGGTGCAATTGCACATTCTGTTCTTGCGGGTATAGGTATGAGCCTTTATTTTGGTACAAAATATAAGCTCTCATGGCTTCATCCTCTTTTAGGTGCTCTTATATCTGCTGTTATTGCAGCATTTATAATTGGAATTGTAAGCATAAAGGCTAAAGAAAGGGAAGATACTGTCATCGGTGCAATCTGGGCAACAGGTATGTCTTTAGGGCTTCTCTTTATTGCAAAAACACCTGGCTACTTAAGTCCAATGACCTATCTATTTGGGAACATACTTATAATTTCCCAAACTGATCTTATTCTGCTTGTTGTTTTGGATATTGTTGTAGTTATACTGGGTTTTTTATTCTACCACCAATTTCAGGCTATAAGCTTCGATGAAGAATTTGCCAGAATAAGGGGCGTAAAAACAAATTTATTTTATTTTATTCTTTTACTTATGACTGCTGTTACAGTTGTACTTATGACAACTATAATTGGAATTGTTATGGTTATTGCCCTACTTACAATTCCTGCGGCTATTGCAGGTTTTTTTGCAAAAAAGATATGGCTCATTATGTTAATATCTGTAGGACTTACAGCGATATTTACCTCTTCCGGTCTTATGATCAGTTACATAACAGATCTTCCTGCAGGATCCACAATAATTTTGATATCCGGAATAGTCTATTTAACATCAGTAGTTATTAAAAAGATTATTCTGTAGGGAACAGGCATGCCTGTTCCTTACAGGATATCGTATACAAGGAACACAAAATGATTAAAACCAAACATATTTCCGCAACACAAATTCTAATTCTATTGTTGCTAATATTATCAATCACAATACCCCTTACCGGTTGTGCCCAGAAAAAAGGAGTAGAGACATTGCATGCTAGGTCTCTGCTTTCTGTATTTGTCAGCATAGAACCTCAAAAATATTTTGTAGAAAGGATAGGAGGGGAATACATTGAAGTTGAAGTAATGGTAAAAGAGGGTCAAAATCCTGCAACTTACGAACCTACTCCAATGCAGATAGGCCGATTAGGGACTTCTTCTGCTTTTTTTTCAATAGGGGTTCCATTTGAAAAAGCATTTCTTAAACAAATTAGCAGTAATTTACCAAATTTAAATTTAGTTGATACATCAAAAGGAATTGAAAAACGGGAAATAACAGGGCATGATCATGATAAAGATTCTGGTTCAAGTGACCACAATATTAATGAACAGCTTGATCCGCATATATGGATGTCACCTCTCCTGGTTCAAAAACAAGCAGAAATAATTGTTGATACATTAATTAAACTTCAACCTGAAAATACTGATTATTTTACTGCAAACTATAATCAGTTTAAAACGGATCTGAATGAAGTTCATTTAGAATTAAAAAAATCTCTGTCAAATATAAAAGGAAGCATATTGTTTGTTTATCACCCTTCTTTTGGATACTTTGCAGATCTTTATGGCTTGAAACAGATTGCTATTGAAGAAGCTGGGAAAGAACCCAGCCCCAGAATACTGGAAGCTATTATAAAAGAAATTATATCAAATAATGTAAAAATTATTTTTGTACAACCTGAATTTCTAAGCAGCAGTATTAAGGTAATTACAGAAGCTACCGGTGCTGCAGTTATCTCTGTAAATCCTTTAAGTTATAATTATCTGGAAAATCTACGTTATATAGCAAGTACTTTGAAAAAGAATTTGTAAAGCTGTAGGCTCCCCTAATAGCCTTCAGCCTAAACACCTTCTTCCTTTATCTCTTCCAACTGTTTTTTTAGATCAAGAATTTCATTTTCCCAAAATTTATCTGTACCCCAGTCAGGGAAATTATTCCTAAATTGTAAATCATCAATCTGTCTTGCACACCATGCAAGAAAATAGATAATTCTCATAGCCCGCAGAGGTTCGACAAGCCGGGAAGTAGAATAGTCAAATGGTAGAAACTGTTCATACCCTTCTATAAGTAAATTAAGCTCTCTTCTGGATTCTGATAAATGTCCGGGAAGAAGTAACCAGAGATCCTGCATAGCCGGGCCTGTGGCCATATCATCAAAGTCAATTATCATAAGTGTATCATTGCCATCCTTCCCAGGACGGCTTAAAATATTACCAAGGTGACAATCTCCATGAATACGATGCTTTTTGACACCTTCAAACAAAGGGATAATAAGATCCAGAATCTCATCTGTGACAGCTTTAAATTCTGCCTTTAATTTTCCGGTCATAAAATTTCCAGATAAAAGTTCATCCAGATCCTGCCTGGTGGAAAAAGAGGGATCGAGTACAATTCTATGTTTAGCTATACCACTAATTCCTGAAGAATGGATTCTGCCAATTAATGCACCCGCACGAAGATAATCTTCGTCACAATTCAACTCAAATAATCTTCCTGATTTTTTTGGAAATACTGAAAAATAGAAACCATTACTATTCCCAAGAGTATTTTCTTCGGAAAGTTTTGCAGGACATACTACAGGAATATCTTTGTCGTCACAGTCCTGCATAAAAACATGTTCTTCCTGTAAAGCCTCTTCTGTCCATCTGTCAGGGCGATAGAATTTTGCAACTAACCTGTCTCCATCATCAGTTTCAATTTCATAAACTCTGTTAATATAACTTGGAAAGGGCGTTAGAAGACCAGTCAGGTTTGTATTTGTAGCTTTTTCCACTGCCGAGAGAACTATATCCGGTGTAAGTTCTGTAAATCCTGTTGTGCTGTTATTCATGGGGGGATAATAGACTATATAAAATCTAATTACTATCCATACAACTCAACTGTTTGGACCTTGATTTTAAGGATTTACTTGATTACCTGATTTTGGAAAGGATGATTTTATAAAAAAATATTTTATTGCACTGATGCATTAAGGGTGTATAATAAGTTTACAATTAGAAAAGGAGAAAATCTATGAGATTGGAATTAGCAGATGGTACAATTCTGAATGCAACTGATATTGAAATGGTAAACAGTAAAATTGACAAGCTGGATAAAAAGAATGATCACTTGATTCTTGGTGATGACAGCTATATACAGATAGCATTTTTAGGTCATGATCTGTTTGAAACTGAATACAGAGATACAAGTGGATATTTTCAGGCAAAAAATCAGGATTTAGACTTATCACTTATTAAAAAGTTCTTTGAAGGTTTTCTTAAAGGAACAAGTGACTGGAAAAACCTTACATCATGGGAATTAATAGAGGCAAATGATGGGAGCAGTGAA
>DAOVSY010000405.1 GCA_030633365.1 Spirochaetaceae bacterium
AGGTGTAGATATTGAAACAAAAATAACACAGTGGAATAAAAAAGCTGAGGATACTACAGGTGTAACAGCTAAACAGGCTAAAGAAAAAGAATTTATAGAGTTATTTCCAAAAATGATTGCAGTAATAGATATACTAAAAGAAAGCATAAAAACCAATAAAATTAAGAAATATACATTTGAAGACCATTCAGATAAAGAAACTGCTTATGAGGATATAACTATTTATCCATTAATGGGCAATGATGTTGAAGGTGCAGTAATCCGAATAGATGATGTTACAGATAAGGTAAAACTTGAAGAAATGATGATTCAGAGTGAAAAAATGCTTTCTGTAGGAGGTCTTGCAGCTGGAATGGCTCATGAGATAAACAATCCCCTTGCAGGAATGATGCAGAGTGCTGAAGTTTTATCTAATCGTCTTGGGAAAAGTAAAAATCTTCTAACAAATATAAAAGCTGCTGAAGAAGCGGGAACAACAATGGATATTATAAATAATTTTATGGAGACAAGGAATATCCCCCGTATGTTAAATGCAATTGTTGATTCTGGAAAAAGAGTAGCATCTATTGTGGATAATATGCTTAGTTTTGCACGTAAGAGTGATGATAAACGATCATCTAATAATATTGTGGAACTTATGGACAAATCTATTGAGCTTGCTGCTACAGACTATGATATGAAAGGGAAGTATGACTTTAAACAAATTAAAATTACCAGGGAATATCAAAAAGATCTGCCCCTTATTCCTTGCGAGAGAACCAAGATCCAGCAAGTACTATTAAATATATTAAGAAACGGCTCTCAGGCAATGCACAGTGATAAAATTGCAAATCCTGAATTTATTATCCGAATAGCAGATGAAGAAGAAAATAAATGGATAATAATTGAAATAGAAGACAATGGCCTGGGAATGAATGATGAGGTTCGTAAAAGAGTTTTTGAACCTTTTTTTACTACAAAACCAGTAGGTGTGGGAACTGGATTAGGTTTAAGTGTTTCTTACTTTATAATTACCGAAAACCACAAGGGCAAGATGTCTGTTGAATCCAGACCAGGTACAGGAGCAAAGTTTCTTATTAGCCTTCCAGTAGAGTTTGGAAAAAGTTAGTAGAAATAATAATAATAATTATTATTATTAAAAAGTGGTTTAAAAACTGGATTTAATTTTATTAAAAGTATATAATATTTGTAGATATAATAAAGTTTTTAATAGAAAATTTTTATGTCCTAAAACAGGTAAAGTATCAATCTATTTTAAACTAATTTATATATGCTTAAAATTATGTTCAGGGGTTTTTGACCAATATCTGAAGAGGGTAATTGTATGAGTGAAGCTTTAAAAACGGTTCTTATAGTTGATGATGAAAAATCTGTAAGACAAAGCTTAACAGATTTTTTTGAAGATAGTCAATTTAAGGTCCTACAGGCAAACAGTGGGGAAAAAGCACTTGAGATTTTACGAGACGAATCCCCGGAAGGAGCTCTTGTTGACATTCGAATGGGAGGAATGAATGGTCATTCTTTTGTTCGTAAAGCTTTGATAATAAGCCCGGAAACTGCCTTTATCTTATGTACTGGTTCCCCTGATTATAAAATACCACCAGATCTTAAAAAATCACCTCTTGTATCAGAAACCTTATGCAGAAAACCTGTGATAAACATGAATAAACTTAAAAAAGAACTTCTTCATCTTATTGATACAATTAAAAAAAGGAAGCAATAAATGAATAATAGTCAGAAAAAAATTCTAGTAATAGAAGATGAATCTGTTATACGGGAAAGTTTTACATTTTTCCTTGAAGATCAGGGGTTTAGCGTACAACAAGCAGAAAATGGCCGTGTTGGGATAGATATACTGGAAAAAGAGCAAATGGATTTAGTCCTGACCGATCTCCGCATGCCCGAACTTGGTGGTCTCGATGTTCTTAAATATGTAAAAGAAAAGCATGCAGATACTCCGGTTATTGTTATTTCGGGTAACAATTTTGTCGAAGATGCTGTTAAGTCCACTAGATTAGGCGCCTGGGACTATTTAATTAAGCCTATAAAAGAACTCTCTCAACTGGGATATACAGTTGAGAAAGCATTGGAGAAAGCAAGGTTAATACAGGAAAATAATGATTATAAAGATAATCTGGAAGAGATGGTAACAGAAAGGACAAAACAACTGGAAAGAAAAAACCACCAGTTAAAAATATCCCACAGACAGATTATTGGAATCCTTTCACAAGCTGCTGAATATCGTGATTTTGAGACAGGTAAACATTTTTTAAGGGTCTCTGAATATTCAAGTTGTATAGCCAGAGGGATGGGAATGGATGAGAATCAAATACAAATAATTCAATTAGCATCACCAGTTCATGATATTGGGAAAATTGGTATTCCGGATAGTATACTATTAAAAAATGGTAAACTGGATTCAGAGGAATGGTCCAAAATGAAGGAACATTGTCAATATGGTAAAATGATACTGACAACAAATAAATTTGTTGAGTCATTCTGCAAAATTGATAAATTTGACATACCAAATGATATATCTAATAATAATGATGTAATAGAAACAGCTGCAAATATTGCTCTTAATCATCATGAATACTGGGATGGTAATGGATACCCTTCAGGGCTAAAGGGGGAAAATATTCCTATTGAATCCCGAATTACTTCTGTTGCAGATGTATTTGATGCCCTAAGCAGCCACCGCCCATACAAAGACCCCTGGACAGAAGAAAAATGTCTTAATCACATTAAGGAACAGTCAGGTAAACAATTTGACCCTGCTGTAGTTAAAGTTTTTATGGAAAATCTTGATACAATTAGGAATATTAAGGAATCATTAAGAGATTGAGCTAAGTCAGGATAACCCACCACTAATTATCTTACTAAGTCTTCCACCTAAAGCTTTTCTCTCCTCAGCACTTATACCTTTTGTAGGCACAGCCTCATGAATAGTAAACTTAATATTAGCAGGTGCAATTCTTAATTTCTCTTCCCAGGCATGCCAGGATCCGTCAATTGTAAGAGGAACAATAGTTGCTTCCGCTCTTGTTGCAAGCTTTATACTTCCATTCTTAAATGTACCCATAGTATCACTCTTACTTCGGGTTCCTTCAGGAAAAATTATCATTGAATTGCCTTTTTTAATGAATGAAATTCCTTTTTCAATAGAACGTAATGCTTTTTTTATATTACCACGTTCAATATATACACT
>DAOVSY010000258.1 GCA_030633365.1 Spirochaetaceae bacterium
CCCAGAGTTCTGTTAGCATACATTGCGCTCATGTTGTGATTAATTATCATGTAACCCTCCTTGATAGGTTAAAAAGAGGCATCCTTTGCCTCTTACTTTATGCATGGTTAGGAAGGAAACAAAAGGTCTGTGTGCGCCCCTTCTGCCCCGTTCATTCCTCCCTTAAATACGAGGAGATTTATCCGACCCGCTTTATCACTACGTGAAAATGGATCGGAAACTCCCTTCGTACAACTATGCCCTTTTAAAATAAGGAGAGTATTTTTTCAAAGAACGATGGATGGCCTATAGTTAAACTATAGACCTCCGTATATATATAATATAAACCCCAATTAGAATAACTGCAAGACAGATTGTGTTTTTGCATTAGCCTGGGCAAGCATTGCTGTTCCAGCCTGCTGTAAAATCTGGTTCTTTGTAAATTCAACCATTTGTTCTGCCATATCCACGTCTCTAATTCTTGATTCAGCAGCCTGAAGGTTTTCAGCACCAACATTGATACCAATTACAGCATGTTGGAGTCTGTTCTGATATGCTCCAAGATTTGCTCTTTGCTGGTTGACTGTTTTAAGAGCCATATCAATAGTTCCAATTGACATATTAGCTTCTTCAGGTGATCTTATAGATATAAAGTCTCCTGTGCCAACATCGGTTATACCCAGTCCCTGAGAAGTCATAGTTCCAATATAAACTCTTTCCCGCTGATCCATGTTTGCACCAATATGCAGCCACATAGAAGCAGTTACTGTGTTTTCGCCTGTTTCACTTGCAAAACGTCCAGTCAGCATGTTCATACCATTAAACTGAGCATGAGAAGCAATTCGATCAATTTCATCAACTAACTGACTTACTTCAACCTGAATCTGCATTCTGTCTTCTTCTGAATATATACCATTTGCAGCCTGAACAGAAAGTTCTCTCATTCTATGAAGAATATCCTGTGTTTCCTGCATATATCCTTCTGCTGTCTGAATAAATGAAATACCGTTGGAAGCATTCCTGGAAGCCTGTTTAAGACCACGGATTTGAGCTCTCATCTTTTCAGATACTGCAAGACCGGAAGCATCATCACCAGCTCTGTTGATTCTTAAACCGGAAGATAAACTTTCCATATTCCTTGTTACGTTGGTATTTGTAACTTTTAACTTGTTTTGAGCGAACATTGCACTCATATTGTGATTTATAATCATTTGTTTCCTCCATGAAAACATCTTATTGGAGCATCCTTGCTCCAGATTTTTTTGCCTTATGTATAAAAAATATAAAAAAAATTATATTTTCTATTAAGGCGTCTCAGATTTCTCCGATACTTGTACTATAGGGGGGAAGAATGTACTATTCCAGGTACCGTGGATACAGCTTCCCTCATTGAATAGGATCGGTAGGGTATCTTAATAGCTTTAGTTAAATTTTTAAAAAAAATAAATAAATAAATTTATTATTGATTTTTACTGAGGAACTCAATGTATTTTTTTGCGATTTCATCATCTGGTTCGATTTCAAGTACTGTCCTGAAAAATCCCATAGCTTCTTCGGAATTGTTTTCTTTTAGGGCCAGAATCCCAAAATTTGATATAATTTTAATATTATCACCATCTATCCGAAGAGCTTTTGCTAACTTTTTTCTGCATTCATTGTATTCTCCCAGTTCCAGGTAACAAATGGAAAGCTCATTATAAGTGTCTACATTCTCTTCGTTTAGTTCAAGGCATTTTAATAGTGCAACTTTTCCTTTCTCATAATTACCAATCCTTCTATATGCCCAACCAAGAAGGAACCATGCATTCCAAATATCAGGTTGATTCTGTAAATATTGTTCAATCTTTTTTATGCCAGATTCTTCCCTGCCTATTTTTATTAATTCATAAGCCTCATTGAAAGTTATATCTTCTACAGATATATTTTTAATTTTACTTAAAATACCTTTAACCAGTTCTTTTTTCTTCTGATCTTTAGTTATATCAATAAAATGGTTAAGTAATTCGACAGCCTTTTCCATATTCCCATGTTTAAGGTAAAAGTTCCCTCCATTAAAAAATACTTCTTCAGAATTCGGGTGCTGCCTGATTGCTCTTTTGTAGGTTTTAAAAGCTTCTTCAATTTTTTTTTCAGCCAAATCAGGATTATTAAGGTTTGCATATAATTCAGTCTGTTCTTCAAAAACAAAAGCCAGATTTGTAAGATTCTGTTCAATATCCGGTTTATAATTTGCAAGAGCACGGAAAATTTCTTCCGCAATTTCATAATCTTTATTTCCAGCTTTGATAATGCCGGATTGGGTCATTTCTTCATTTATACCGGGTTGTACAGCATGAATAAAACTTCGGTAATATTCTATATCTTTATGAGAAGGATCCCAGGCAAAAATTTTCAGCATTGCAGCAACTATCATTTCCCATGAAAGGTCCTGCATTTGCCAATCTGATTCTCCTAAGGGAATTTCAACAGGCATAAGTATTGAGCTGTCAATTTGAAACCCATTAATTTCCTGCTCAGAATCTTCAGGAATAGAGATATACATTATTCGGTCGAGAATGGGGTTTGTTTTTTTATTCATTATTTTCCATTGTTTATTTGCTAATATTTATAATCTATTACCTTTATTACGTTTAACAGTAAGGTAATTGTTAATCATTTTCTTATAATCCATAGAGATTGAGTCTTCATTAAATTTTATAGCAAGAACAGCAATATCTTTTCTATCTGCTACTGATTCTACCCTTACCACCTTGCCTTTGAGTGTGAAAATTTTATTTTCTCTGGCAATTATTCCAAGAACACATTTTTTGTTGTTAAGAAATTTTGCAATTCCCGGTAAAATAATTTTTGCTCCGGAAAAGCTTATATCCCTTACAATACAGGTTCTTGGAATACCTTCCAACGAAATTTTTGCATTTTTTGATACCAGCCCCAGTATTCTTATACTGTCAGCTGTTATATCAATTCTATCATCGGTACGTTTTTTTGAATTAACATTTATTTCAAGCATCTGACCTAGTATTGCTATAAGATCATCCGGAGGTCGTTTTGTGTAAACCAAATTTATAAAATTTAAGTTGGGATTATCCTTACTATATGGATTAAATCCTGATACTTTTGCAGAAACAAAAAATAAAAGTTTATCTTTTTTATCTTCAATACTAAATGCAAAGCGAAGGGCAACCAAATTATTTGCTTTTTTAATAAGCTTGAATGAATCTAAACCAATATTTGCTATTATTTTAGCCCCTACCATAGATGTGGAATATATAATTCCAGGCCATTGAGTTCCCAGACATTTTAAATAAACATGTTTTGGAAGTAAATTAAGATTTTGAGTTACTTCTTTTGTAAAAGTGACATCGATCTCTTTAAAGGTTTCGTAGTATCTATTTATTTGCTGACTTGTTAATACTGCCATAATTAATGTTGATATTATTATCTGATCAGCCTAATGTCAACAAGGAATCCATTAAAAAAAATTATATTGAAATGTAAAACCCGCGATGCCGCTTGGAGAATTGTCTCTTGAACTCGTTTAGTTCAAGTGGGTGAACGCTCACAGGCATCCTGTACGATTCAAAGAACCACGCAATTCAACCTGTGAATTTGTATCCCCATTCTATATGTTTGAACCAAGAGACTTGCATCCCCGCCCGAACACCGCAGGAAAAATCTAAATAATAGTTTTGTCAATTAAACTGATGATTTTAAGTGTCATTAGTTCAACCTCATCTGCATCCTTTAAATCAGGATTATGCGATACTTTAACCTTTTCTTTTAAAAGATCATCTGTAAGAAGTATACAGGATAATATTGCAATACGCAAAGGGTCTTTAATGTTCATATCAATTTCAATATCAGAAAATAATTTTTCAATATGATTTATTACTTTTTTAAAATATTCAGGATCCTCGTCAACTTTAAGTGAAAACGAGGATCCCAGTAGATTTATTTTTTGAAGACTACTCATGATATAGTGATTAGAATATATCCAGCTCTATTTCAGAATCTGCAGATTTCTCTGTTATTTCCACAGTTTCCTCTTCAGATTCAGTCTCTTTATCAACCCCAGTAATTTCCTGATCAGAATCTAAGCTTTCCTCTTCGGATTCAGTCTCTTTTTCAACTTCAGTCATTTCCTGATTAGAATCTTCAGATTCATCAACAGTTTCAGATGATTTTTCTTCACTCTGTAAATTATCTTCAGATACAATTGTGTTTTCTTCAAGTGTATCCAGTTGATTTAAAGCATCTATAATTCCGTGTTCAATTTCACCCTGATCTTCTTTAAAAGTATCAATAAGAATTTCGAGTTCCTCAATTCTAAGCTGGTAAGTATCAAGTTTGTCCTGAAGCATACTGTTTTCACTTTTTAGTGAATTGATTTTATCAATAGCTTTTCGAACTTTACTATCCAACTGTTTGATTTGATCAAGAGTTATCATGAAATTACACTCCCAGAGCTTTTTTAGCTTTTGCTACTACAGCAGAGAATGCTTCTTTATCTTCAATAGCAAGGTTAGAAAGAGCTTTTCTGTTTAAATCTATATCTGCTTTTTTAAGACCATTTATAAATCGGGAGTAAGTAATATCTTCGGCTCTGCAAGCTGCAGATATTCTTGTAATCCAAAGTCTTCGAAAGTCTCTCTTTTTTCTTCTTCTATCTCTGTAGGCATATTGGCCTGCTTTTGTAATTGCATCTTTTGCAGCCCTGAAATTGGTACTTCGTCGGCCAAAATAACCTTTAGCGCTTTTTAATATTTTCTTTCTTCGATTTTTTCTTCTTGTTCCATCAACTGCTCTTGGCATTTATTTCTCGCTCCTTTAGAAACTGTAGGGTAACAGTATTTTTGCTTTTTTAGTCTCTGGAGCACTTAATACTCCTGCATGACGTAGATTTCTCTTTCTTTTGGTAGTTTTCTTCGTCAGAATATGAC
>DAOVSY010000154.1 GCA_030633365.1 Spirochaetaceae bacterium
CTGTACATACTCTCATTATAAAAACCAAGATGACCGGAAGTTTCCCATAACCAGGCTTTCCCAATATGAGGGGTATAGAGCAGCTCATACCCATTCCTGTAATGAACATCTCTCCAATAATCTTCTATAGCCAGTCTTATTCTTGCGCCCTTAGGATGCCAGTAAATTAAACCAGGTCCTGCTTCTTCATGAGTTGAGTATAAATCAAGAGCTTTACCAAGTTTTCTATGATCTCTCTTCTCCATCTCCGCCCGCTGTTGAAGATAAATACGAAGTTCTTTAGGATTATTCCATGCAGTCCCATAGATTCTGGTCAACATTGGATTAGTTTCTTTTCCTCTCCAATATGCTCCTGCAATTGACAGAAGCTTAAATGCACCAGCATTAAGCTGTGAAGTATTTTCCACATGGGGACCCCGACATAAATCTGTAAACTCTCCCTGACTATAGAGAGAGACCTCTTCATTTTCCGGAATAGCTTTTAACAATTCTAATTTATAAGATTCATCAGAAAACAGCTTCCGAGCTTCTTCTCTTGTAACTGCTTTTCTGTCAAAAGAATAATTTCCTTTAATAATATCTTTCATTCGAAGAGTAATCTCTTCCAGATCTTCTTCTAAAAGTGGCCTGGGAAGGTCAAAGTCGTAATAAAACCCATTATCTATGGAAGGACCAATAGCAACCTTAGTTCCAGGTATCATCTCTGTAACCGCCTCCGCCATTACATGAGCCATGGAATGTCTTATTTTTTCTATATTAATATCTGCCATCAATTTCCTCCGTTTAGATAATGCGAAAATCCATATACTATGTCAATATAAACAACAAATTTTTACAATAGAAAGAAGGCTAAAGGCTTTTAGGCTATTAGGGCAGTCTATCTTTCGAATACCAATCCTAACAGACTAATAACCTTCTTCTCCCAACAGCTTCTCTTCAATTCTATCTATCATCCAGTCCGGGGTTGATGCCCCTGCTGTTATCCCAATTGTTTCAAAATTAAAAATTTCATCAGGAAGATCATCTACATCTTCAACATGCCATGACGGGATTCCTTCTTTTAAAGCACTTAAATGAAGCCTTTTAGTATTTGCGCTGTTTTTTCCACCAATAACTATAACAGCATCAACCTCAGTTGTCAGCTTCTTTAAACTGTCCTGTCTTTGACTTGTTGCCGGACAAATACTTTTAATTACTTTTACAGAAGGATCTTTTTCTAAAAGAATCTCACAAATTGAATCATATTCTGCTTGTGAGAGTGTAGTTTGCGCTATTAACAGAGTCTTTTTCGGAATTGTAAGTTCTTCCGCCTCTGATTTGTTAATAATTACAGCATACTTATCTACACACCCAACAACAGCCTTTACTTCACCATGGCCTTTATCTCCTACAATAATTATAAACCAACCATCCTTGCTATACTCTGTTACAGTTTTCTGGGATTTGAGAACTCTTGGACAGGTACCTTCAACAATATCATAGCCTTTATCCATAAACCCCTGTCGTTCTACAGGATGTATACCATGAGCCCTGATTATAATTGTACCACCATCTGCTTCCTGAGGTGAATCGATAGGATTGACACCCTGCTGACGTAGTTCCTCAATAACCTGAGGGTTATGAATTAAAGGTCCATAAGTAAAAAGATCAGATTTTTTATTTATATCAATCTGTTCATCTACCTTCTGCATAACAGCCTTAACTCCCATACAAAACCCCATAACACCGGAACGGATTACTTTTCTATTACCTGCCATTTTCTGAAACCTTTTTTAATGAAACTGTTACTCCATGACCTACTGATAATATGGTTGAATATAATCTGGTGTCTGAAAAAACCATTTTATTATATTTATCCATATAATCACCCAGCCCTTTTCGAACTTCAGGATTAAGTTTAAACATTGTATCATCTGAAATTATTAATCCGCCGCTCCTGGTTAAATTAACTATTTTATCATGGAGAAGTGGATACAGATATTTTCCTGAATCCTGAAAAACAATATCCCAGCCCATAGATAAATTGTCAATAATATCTTCTGCATTCCCAAGTATTTTTTCAACCCATTTATCTAAACCGGCATTAGATATATTTTTTATTACTTCCTTATGTGTTCTTTCATGATTATCAATTGTAACAACTTTTCCTCCGGTTGTTTTAACCCCTTCTCCCAACCAAAGAGTTGAATATCCTGTTCCACTACCAATTTCCAGAACCTTTTTCGCATTTGTCAGTCTTATTATCAAACCCAGGAATTTACCAAGTTCGGGTTCTACGGAAGGCTGTATATCATCTCTGCCCAAATTGGAAGATTCTAATTCTTTAATTGAAAAGGAGTCTCTTATAATAAACGATCTAAGATAATCAAAGTAATCCACACTATAATCCTATAAAAGAAGTTAAAAAAACCGACCCTTAAAAGGGTCGGTTGTAGCATTAAAAACTATTTTTTATTTTTCCGTTTCCCTTTTCGCTTTCTTTCAGCTTCAGGGATTTCTGTAGCCTTCTTTAAAGATACAGATTCTTCTTCTTTTTCTGATTCCTGATCAGCAGGAGCTTCAGTAGTACTTACACCACTTTTTTTAGCCTTTCTTCTTCTGGCAACATTTGTCCATCCAAGAAGTACAGGTGATGCAATAAAAATGGAAGAATAAGTACCCACAAGAATACCTACAATTAAATTAAGAGCAAAATCTTTTATAGATCCTGTACCAAAAACATACAATGCTGTAACAGCAAGTAAGGTTGTTAGGGAGGTAATTATCGTTCTGCTTAAAGATTGTGTAATACTTATATTAACAATATTATCAATCTTTTCGCCCTTAAGAAGTGCTTGATTCTCCCTAACCCTGTCAAAAACAACTATGGTATCATTAAGTGAATAACCAATAATTGTTAAAACTGCTGCAATAGTTGTTGTAGAAACTTCCAAACCAAAAGTACCAATAAACCCAAGCATTATTAGAACATCATGTGCCAAAGCTGTAATTGCAGATACTGCAAATCCGAGTTTAAACCTGAACCAGATGTACAGCAATATCAAAACAAGAGCTGTAAGAGTAAGACTTATCGACTGACTTGCAAGGCTACTCGAAAAACGGGGACCAACATAGTCAGACTGCTTTATAACAACAGTATTATCTCCAAAAGCTTTCTCAAGAGAGCTAACAATTGCTACCTCAATTTCATCTTTTCTATTACCTTCAGGATCACTGACCCTTACCATGAACTCACTTAAAGCTTCCCGACCAACCACCTGAACCTGAGGATTACCCAGACCTGATAGAGAGGACCGAACCTTATCAATAGGAACAATAGAAGATTCTCCACCTACTATATTCACAAAGGAAGATTCAGCAGTAATTGCCAGAGGATAACTTAACCCGGAAGTTAAATCCGTTGAGGGAGAAGAACCGGAAGCAAGCAGCTCAATACTAAAGCCGGGTATTTCTGATAATCCAACTTTAAGATCAGCAAGAGTAGAATAATCAGAAAACTTATATGTAAAAGCATTAACACCTTTATCACTTCTTATTTCTACAATAACACTTGAACCCTGTATATCAAAGGAAGCATCTCCAACACCATTAAAACTTGCAGTAAAAGCAACAGGAGCTACCTGAACTCTTTGATTTAATCCTGCCTGATAGTCTATGCCTAGATTAAAACCACCATTCCCTAAAGTACCAGCAATACCACCTGCAATTATAAGAGCAGAAACGAGGAACATAATATATCTGATTTTAGTAAATTTTATCATCCTGGTCATTATATCCTCCAGCCTATACTGAGCTTTTTAGCTTTAAGCTGTTCAGTTGTAAAATCAAATAATAGTCTCGATACAAATAATGCGGTAAACATCGAACTGACAATACCTACTGCCAGAGTATTTGCAAAACCCTGTATTGGACCTGACGCCATCTGGGAAAGTACCAGAGCAGCTATGAAAGTTGTTATATTTGCATCCATAATAGTCCAGAAAGCTTTTCTAAATCCTGCTTTAACAGAAGCTTCTGCAGATTTACCTAATCTGTACTCTTCTTTAATTCTTTCAAATATAATTACATTTGCATCAACCGCCATACCTACAGTAAGAATAATTCCTGCAATACTTGTAAGTGTAAGAGTCAGGTTAAATGCTGACAGAATAGCCAGAATAAAAACAAGGTTAAGAATTAGTGCAATATCCGCAATAAAACCAGAGCCCTTATAGTAAACCAGCATAAATAGAATAACCAAAGCAAAACCAAGAGAAATTGCCTGTAAACCCTGCATAACAGAATCTTCACCAAGAGAGGCACCAACAGCCTGCTGATTATTTATTTTTAGATCTACCGGCATTGCTGCAGTTCTAAGAACCAGAGCAAGATTTGTTGCCTCTGTACGATCAAAGCCACTCATCTGAACTCTTTCTCTGATCGGTTCATTGATAACTGCCATAGATTTAACTTTACCATCAAGAAGAATAGCCAGAGTATTACCTTCATTAGCTGTTGTAAGCTTAAAGAATATTTCCCCGCCTTCCTGATCAAGGGTAAAATTAATTACCGGTTTTCCGGTAACAGGATGGTTGGCAACTAAAGCTTCCTGAATATGACTTCCATCCAGGCCGACTTCTTCAGAAACAACAACATATCTCTGAAGCTGATCAATTCCATATTCGTCTTTTGTATAATATCCACGTACAACGCTACCTGCTTCAAGAAAATCCATCTGTTTAATAGATCCATCTTCAGCAAAAACATCTCCAGGATGCTCATCAAAGTACTGGACAAGCAATTCACTGGCCTGTTGATCTACAATATGAAAATCCAAAGAACCTTTACCCATTAAAAAAGCATTTACTCTTTCAGGATCTGCAGCACCTGGAATCTCTATTGCAATCTGAGTAGAACCCTGTCGTCTAATTTGAGGTTCTGTAACACCAAATTTATCAATACGGTTGTTAAGAATCTCCATAGCTCTGTCTATTGCCTGGTTCTGATCATCAGAACTGGCAGGATGGCCAAGTCTTCTTTCGAGACTGTCAATATCAGCTTCAAGTAAAATACTCATACCACCGGAAAGATCAAGACCAAGCTGGAGAATTTTACCGCTTGCGTCCTTAAGTCCCAGCAGATGTTCTCTGTACTCATTTTCAAGACTTCCAAAAACACTCTTTTCACTACCAAGACTGTTAAGAACCTCAGCAATTGTCCAATTATCAGGAAAATCACGTTTTTCAAGTTTATAGTTATCTTCAGCTTTATCTACAAGAAAACTAAATTTATCCGGCATAGCTGCATTCTGATCTTTCGATACAAGATCTTTTAATTCGACAAGATCTCTGGATGCTCTACCCCGGGAATAAGACTGTATCTGTTCTTTTGAACCAGCTGCAAGTTCTTTCTGATCCTGTGGGACCATATAGTACCAATTAAAGGTAGGATAAAGAAATACACCACCTGCAACCAGAACAAGAAGTACAACTAATAATCGTGCACGTTTGCTCATTTTCTGCTCCTAAACGATGATAAAAAGATTTTTATCTTTTTATCATTCTTCCTACGCTTTGCCTTCACTTACTACTGAAGATACTGCGCTTTTTGAGAATTCCAGTTTTGTATTATCATCTACTTTCACGACAGTTGACTGATCTTTTACAGAAACAACAGTCCCATGGATTCCACCAATAGTAACAACCTTATCACCCTTCTTAAGGGCTTCGATCATTTTTTTAGCTTCCTTCTGTTTTTTATTCTGTGGTCGAATGATCAGAAAATAGAAAATAAGAATAACAAGTCCAAATGTAACAAAGGTTGTTACCATTTGTCCTGAACCACCAGCAGCACCGGCTTCTGTTGAGCCCAATAACAGGGGCAAATTAGCGAAAAAATTTGTCATAAATTGATTACCTCATTTTATTAGTATATATGTCGAAGAAAAATAGCATGTAAGCACTGATGAGTCAAGGTTAGACGTATGTTACCTTTGAAATATTGGAAGGAACTTCAAATACTCCCAAAAGGCGTTTCATTGAGTTGATAGAAGAAATAATTTCTCCACTCATATTACTATAGATACTAATTACTTCTTCCTGGGTATCAGTATCTTCATCAAAGAGAGCCCCGCAGAAGGCTGATTTAAATAAACCTTTCTCTGCAAGCTGTTTACCCGTTAATTTCCCATATTGTTTTTTTGCATTTTTATCTACAATAGCAAAAATTCCCTGATAACCAATGGCAAACATAAAATCAATCCTTGTCATATTCCAACCTCTCCTTCCTGAATTCAGATGCTTGGATAAAGAACCCTTTCAGGTTGCTGAGTAGCAGCGCAGCTGCGTATCGAAGCAAAATTACAAAAAAAGGTTGCTCCATTAGTCATGGAACAACCCTCTAAAATCTGAAACCTTAGTGTTACAGAAAGTACGGGCTACATCATTCCGCCCATACCTCCCATTCCACCCATACCGCCGCCCATAGGAGGCATGCCAGCAGCACCATCATCAGATGAAGGTAAATCTGTAATAGCACATTCAGTTGTCAAAATAAGAGCAGCAATAGAAGAAGCATTCTGAAGAGCACTTCTTGTTACTTTTGCAGGATCCAGGATTCCGGCCTTAAGCATATCTGTCCATTCCATAGCTGCAGCATCAAATCCAATACCTTTTTTCTCGTTTTTAGCTTTGTCAGCAACAATAGCTCCATCAAGACCAGCATTTATAGCAATCTGTCTGATAGGTTCTTCAAGTGCACGTCTTACAATTTTGTAACCAATCTTCTCTTCTTCACTAAGATCGTCCATATTCACTTTCTCAAGTGCATGAACGGCCTGGATAAGAGTAAGACCACCACCAGGAATAACTCCCTCAGCAATAGCAGCTCTGGTTGCAGAAAGAGCATCTTCTACTCTATGTTTTTTTTCTTTAAGTTCAACCTCAGTTGCAGCACCTACATTTATAACAGCTACACCACCTGCAAGCTTTGCAAGTCTTTCCTGAAGTTTTTCACGATCATAGTCAGAAGAAGTATCTTCAATCTGAGCTTTAATCTGTGCAATCCGATCTTTAAGATCACCTGCTTTACCACCACCATTGATAATTGTTGTATTTTCTTTTTCAACCTTAATTGTTTTGGCAGTTCCAAG
>DAOVSY010000029.1 GCA_030633365.1 Spirochaetaceae bacterium
GGGCTTCTTCATACAGACTGGAATATATACGGAGCCAATGGAATAATTATTTCGGAAGTACTTTACTGCTTTCCACATGCAATGGTTATTCTTTACACTACACTTTCTGCAGTAGACTCAAGGCTTGATGAAGCCGCAGCAAGTCTGGGAGCTTCCGGATGGACATCATTTTTCAAGATAACTATTCCAACTGCCAGATATGGTATTTTCTCTGCAGCTGCCCTTGTTTTTAATCTGGCAATAACAGATTTTGGTAATCCTATTATTATAGGCCGTGGTTATAAAGTACTTTCCACAGAGATCTACCTTCAGGTTATTGGTATGCAGCGATTTGACCTTGGAACTACTGTTGCAGTTATCCTTATGGTTCCATCTATAACTGCCTTTCTTTTAAACTATTATTTTACAAAAAAAAGTGCTTCTATGATAAGTTCCCTTGCAAATCCGGAAATTCCACCTTCAAGACCTGCTAAAAAATGGTTTTTTACAATTTTCAGCTGGCTTGTTGCTTTTGTACTTGTCTCAATTATAGGAATAATTGTATATAAATCCTTTGTAAAGGTATGGATGTATAACTGGTCATTTACGCTGGATCACTTTAATTTTAGAATCCCTGGAGGTTTGAGCGTTCTTTGGACGAGCCTTTGGATATCCCTTACTGTAGGTGTCTTTGGAGCATTCCTGACTATGCTTAACGGATATATAATAGAGAAAAGAAATCCGTTCTTCGCACAACCCCTTTACCTGCTGTCAATTATTCCGGCAGCAATACCGGGACTGGTAATGGGTTTGGGATATATTTTAATTTTTAATACAAGATTTTTGAATCTGGATGACATACTTTACGGAATGCCTCTGTTAATAGTAATAAATGTATTAGTAAGTAATTTTACTCTTGGAACCTTGTCCAGTATAACTAATATGAAAAATATAGATAATTCAATGGATGAAGCTGCAACAAGCCTGGGAGCAGGAATAACAAAAACTTTTCTTCAGGTTATTTTTCCCTTAAGCAAAGTTTCATTTATGAGCAATTTAATCTATTATTTTATGAGATCAATGGTAACTGTCAGTGCAGTAATCTTTCTAATTTCACCGGATGTTCACCTTGCAGCTGTTTCTGTAATAAATCTGGAAAAAGATGGTAAGGATGGTTCTTCTGCAGCAATGTCAACATTAATAATGCTTGTTGTAATTGTTGTTCTAGTTGTATTTGGATTTTTTACCAGAAAGAAAAAGGACCCGGTTGTTGTAGAATAAAGAAACATAAAGTACGATGCTTTATAATCCGGTTTTGTTTTATACACAAAACCGGTTTTTTTTCATTATTTCAATATAACCCATGTGGCACCAATACCGCCATCCCTTTTATCGGGATGGCCGGTTTCACCACTAATAGAAGATGTTTCCAGATAGTGCTTAACCCACATACCCAGGACAGGACCGGATTTTGAGTGCTTTCCTTTCCCATGAATAATAAGAACTTTTCTTAAACCTTTTCTGGATGATCCTTTTAAAAAACCAGATAACAATTGCTCTGATTCCTCTATTGTCTTCCCATGGAGATCAATTTCTGCCTCTGGAGGAAGTTTTCTTAGGAAAGACCTACTTTCCCCCACTAAAGACTTTACAGGCTGTTCATCCTTCTTATAATTATTCCAGCTCTCTTCAGAATCAAGCCAGTTATTCATCATTTTGTCAAAATCCATTTCAACTTAATCCTTTAAAATTATCAGATCTGATTCTTCTATCCAACCTTTAATACCTTGCCCGGTATTTATAAACAGAAAATTATTAGATTCTCCTTTAATAAGAACACTTTCACCCGATTTCATTTCAACTACTGTTTCTGATTCCAACCGGGGTATTTTTTTTACTGAAATACTATCCTGTAAAATAATACCAACTTGTCTTCCTTTTTGAATAATCGAGAAACTCATTCCACCAATAGTCAAAACACTCAAACCTAATAAAAGAACTGAAGATATAAAATAAATATTTTTGTTTTTAACAAGATAAATTACCCCGACAAATGAAGCTGTATTTACCAAAATCATTAAAAGAAAAAGAAATGCATCAGGATATAGATTAAATGAAAGTTCAACAGGATAAAGTATTTCCCCTTTCTCCTCTATATAATTAATCAAATTTTTATAATCAGCATTTAGAGGATCATGATAAAAAGCATCTCTGGCATAAAATACTGCTCTTCCAAAATCACCAATCTGATAATAAGCTAAGGCTAAATTAAAGCTAATATAAGAATTATCAGGTAATTCATTCCTGGCTTCTGTATAATATTCTATAGCCCTTTCATATTGGCCTGCCTCATATTGTCCTATAGCAAGATCAATAGTTGAATTGGTTTTCATCTGTCCTGCAGCTGCTATAAATATTATGGATACTCCAAGAACAGCTTTTTTCCTACCCATTAGCAAAAATATTAAGAATACCAGAGGACCAGGTAATAACCAAAGATAACTGGCAGGATCCTTATATCTTCCAGTCGAAGAAAAACCTCCGGAATCAACTCTTTTTGGTAAAAACGGAAAATTTTCTTTATATGTATTATCAACCTCATTACTTAATTTTGCTTTCAAAGTAAATGGAATAATAGTAATACGGCCCGTATTTACATTATTATCATCAGGATCAAAAAAAGGAAAAGCCGGGATTAGTAAATTTTTATCTCCAGGTGAATCTGAAATAAAAGTATATACAGTTTCCCTGCTGCCTGAATAACCACCATCAAAAGCCAGATAGTCAGATATCTCAATTGTATTTACTAAAGTCAGGCCATCACCAACAGGCGGCTGCAATTGGAAATAGTTAAGATTACCGCTTCCTTCAACTTTAATGTGCAATTCTATATTTTCATTTTCAACTAAATTATTATTTTTAAGCCAGGCAGATGTCTTAAATTTTCCGATAGCACCAGTAGTACTTATTTCCTCAGGTATTTTAAGAATATCCAGTATAGTTGTTTCTGATACAGAGCTTATTCCTCTGGCAGTAACAGTACCTATTGGTATTTTCATTTTCCCAGTGGCAGATGGTGTAAAAATAAACCCTCTAACCGGAATAGTATATAAAGAAAAATCGCCAATACTTGTAACATTTACCTGTCCAAGATTATTTACAGCTTCCATAAAACCTTTATCAGGAGAAGCAACTTTGACATCATTGAACAGCATTACTTCTTCAAGATCTTTAACCTCTAAAACAAGTGGAATAGCCTGGCCTTCATAGACTGAACCGGAAGTAAAAGACCATTCAACATTATAGGGAATGTATAATTCTCTATTTTTATACAGTCCAATTCGAATAATATTTGGATCAGTTTTTACAAGACTATCTCCAAGAGTAAATATAAATGGCCCCAGTTCAAATCTACCAACTTTTTTTGTAGAATAAGTATATGTAATAATAGTTTTTTTCCTGCTGCTTCCATCTGGAAGTTGAAGCCAATAAGGCCTTATATAAGGTCCTTTATACAGACTTATGCCATCGGGTAGTATA
The DNA here is from genome assembly GCA_030633365.1 of Spirochaetaceae bacterium. The sequence continues at coordinate 3,520 of DAOVSY010000029.1, forward strand.
GGAGGTTCAACAGATAGAGAACTCATATCCTCATAATCAATAAAAAAGTCTATGCTGAAACGATCCCCTCTTCCTACAGGATTAGGAGATATTTCCATTACTATATCTTCTGCAAAAAGACCAGAAAATATTAAAAAGTATAAGATAAAAATTAGAATTACTTTTAATAATTTCATATCTTACCAGTCCTTCAAAGTTGAATAATCCTGATTTGACTCAACAGCTGATTCCCAAACATAAGTTTCTCTTCTTTTTACAAAATCAAGAACCCTGCTTACATCATCTGTTTGTTGTGAATCTTCGAAGGATATCTCCTGATTTGAAATTTTATTTTCTGTTTTGAAATTCATTTTCTGTATACAATATTCTAAATTTATTTTTGCATCTAAATTAGAAGATTCCAATTCAAGTATAGTCCTAAAAATTTTGTAAGCTTCTTCGTATCTACTTAATTCAAACAGCAGTACACCTGTATTAAATAAAGATCGAATAGTAATTTCATTTTCCAAAGTGGTATCTATAGATTGCCATTCATCAAAAGCGGAATCAATTTCACCAAGAGCATAATAAACATTACCAAGATTATATGAAACATATTCCTGATATGGTTTTAAATTCTTAACTTTTAAATAACTTAGATTTGCCTCTTCATATTCCCCTCTGGAAAAAGCATAGTTACCTTCTATAACATCCAGATATGCCTGAGAATTACTACAAGAGGAGAATATAAGTATTAAAAAAAATATAATTCCTGTTAAAAAGTATTTTTCCAAGGGAAAATCCTCACACTAATATATAAAAATAGAAATAAAATTGCTGTCGAAAGAAAAAACTTATACCTGCTTTCTTTATTATTAGAAATAACAGAGGAGCCAGCCTGTTTCCCAATTAATTCCAGAGAATCATTCAATACAGAGTTTTCTTCAATACTAAAATAGAAAATATTTTCTGAAACTGCAAGTTCATTAAGAAGAGGTTTATTTAAACGGCTAATAACCAAATCTCCATTCTTATCAAGAACAGGCTCACCGCTCTTGCTATAAAGTTCTGTACCTGATTCTGTACCTGCACCAAAAATTAAAATATCAACTCCCCTGGATTTCGCTTCTTTAGCTGTTGAAGACGTACTGCCTGTAAGGCTTTCACCATCTGTAAAAAGAAGAATAATCTTTTTCCTTTCTTCTCCGGATGTAAAAGAAGTTAAAGAAGTCTTTATTCCATCTTCCAAATTTGATCCAATTGAAGAAAACATATCCGGATTAAGAAATGGAAGTACAGAACTAAGAGAAGAACTATCTTCTGTAATTGGAATAATTTTACTACCGGTCCCCTTAAAAACTACCAATCCAAATCTCTCACCAGGTAAATTTTCAATAAATGCACTGATCAGGTCTGTAGACCGCTTTAACCTTGATGGATAGATATCTGCTCCAAGCATACTTCCGGAAATATCCACTGCAAAAACAATATCAATACCGGAAGAAGATTTTATTACCGTTTTCCCTCTTCCTGTAAAATCAGCAAGAGCCAGCACTATAAAAAGTATAAAAAGTATAAAAAGTAAAGAAGAAAAAAACCATTTAATTTGAAATACATCCATTAATAATCCTGTCCGCCATTTCCCGCCAATAGCAGCAAGATCCTTTTTACCTCTCCAATAACGCTTATATAAAATAAAAATAACAGGCAAAAGTATAAAAAACAGAAGAAAAGCATCCGGTCTTCCTGCCATTATAACACCTCCCTGAAAATCCATTTCTTGAGGAAAAAATCAAAGAGTATAAATGCAAACCCAATTAGTATTAATTCTCTATGGATTGGTCTTGTATTTATTTTTAACCTTGTTCGCTTTTCTATCCTTTCCATAGAGTCTATAGAAGACATAATTGTATCTAAAGCTCCTGGACTGAGTGCCTGAAAGAATTCTCCATTGGTTATTTCAGAAATTTCTTTCAATATCTCTTCATTATATCCACTTTCATACATTCCTCTGTAAATTTTCCCTGTTTCAGGGTCAGTAAACTCCAAAGGTATTTTCCCTATACTTCCCAGTCCTACTGAATATATTTTTATGCCCATAGCTGCTGCAATATGTGCTGCAGACTCCGGAAGGATCTCGCCTGTATTATTATCACCATCAGTTAGCAATATAATTACTTTTTCTTTAGCTGTACTTTCATCAAGATGCAGACAAGCAACAGCAAGCCCCATTCCCATAGCAGTTCCATTTCCAAGATCCATCAATTGCAGCCCATTCAACTGTTCAAGAAAATGTTCATAATCTAATCCAGGGGGAACCCTTAAAACAGCATTTTTACCAAAACTAACCAACCCAACAGGATCATGGTCTCTACCCTCAACAAAAGTTTTAATTACACTTTTTGCTGATTCAAACCTATTCTCCGGAAGAAAGTCCTTACCTGCCATACTGGGGGATTCATCAAGTACAAATACAATATCTATTCCCCTGGTCATATAAATTTTCTCTCTACTTACAATAGAAGGGCCGGAGTTAGCAATTAAAAGTGATAAAAAGCCAAGCCAAAATAAAAATGACCCTAAAAATAAAACAACATTGGAAATATAAGCTCCAGGTTTAAAAACTTCTTTTTGCCAAATTGTAAATGAAAAAGATAATCTCCCACCTCTGTTTTTCCAAAAATGTCTTAAAAATATTAAAGGAGGCAAAATAGCAATTAGTAATAACAATCCCGGATAATCAAAGGTAATCAAACTGACCCCCCTGATTTATCTTTAATTTTTGCTTCAAGAAATTTTGCAATATTTTTTACAAGTTCAATATCACTCATTTTCTTTTCATCATCTGTAGTTACTTTACCAAATTTAATATTATCTGAAAGTTTCATCATATCTGAGAGCATACTTGAGTACTCTCTGTTCCCAAGAGTCTTAATTAAAGCAATTTCTATATCAGAAGTTGTCAAAGTAATAAAATCCGTATCTGATCTTCTGGACAAATACTCTCTTACTGCACCTGATAATCTTATATAAAATCTTCTGCAGCTAATTCCATTTATCTGTATTGTCAGATCTTTAAGAACCCTGTTAAGTTTAGTAACTGGACTACGGCCAATACCATTTTTTGCGACCAGAACTAATTTCCTCTTAACAGGCCCAAGTAGAATTATTAACAATAATGGTCCAATAAAAAGTAAACCTACTACAATACTTAATCCTATTTTTGTTCCAGGAAGCAATAGTTGGCCAGCTATACCATTAAAATTCCCCTCTGTAGATTCTATAAGGGAAGAAGTATGAATTTTAATTGAATTTAATACAATTTCTCCTAAAAATAACGTAGGGAAACTTCTGGTTCCTGGAATAAAGGAAGTAAAAACTATTCTAAGTTCCTGTTTATTTTCTTCATCTATAATTTCTATAGAATTAATAGTTATCCAGGTTGATTCTGGTAGATTTGAAGGAATTTGAAAATTAAATTCTTTCTCTATATCTAATTTAATTCTTAATTCAACCTTATCCCCAACATAGTATTCTCTTGGTACAAAAATTGTATCCTACCCATGCACACCTGTCCCTTTATTTAGACAATTTATAGATGCAAATAAAATCATAAAAATAAGTAAAATATTATTTTTCACTTATTTCTCCTTGACGAGAAAAAACCAAGAAGTTCTTTTACAGGATCGTCTTCCGTACTAACTGAAAGGGTATGAACACCACGTCTTAGACACTCTCTTTTCCAAAAAATATCATTTGTCTCCCAGAAATCTTTATACTTTCTCCTGAATTTACGAAATCTGCCGGAACCATATATGGTTGAACCTGTTTCAGGATCTGTAAGCTCTATTAATCCTGACACAGGGAATTTAAAATCTGAAGGATCTGTAATTTTTAATGCTATAACATCATGTTTTTTACCCAGTAATGCAAGTTCCCTCCAAACAGGAGGTACTCTAAAGTCGGAAATAACTACACAAATACCCCGTCTATGCAAAGATTCGTAAACTGTTCTTATTGCATTTCCAAGATCAGATCCTTTTCCAACAGGCTTTAGTTCCATCATATCTTCTACTAATCTAAAAACCTGTTTTTTCCCTTTTCTTGGAGGTACCCACTTTTCAATTCTATCTGTAAAAAATACAGCTCCAACTCTATCATTATTATGAACTGCAGAAAATGCCAGCAAAGAAGACAGAATAGCTGCAGCATCCTTTTTTCGAACCTTACCCGTACCTGTTCTTAAAGAAGCAGAAACATCTACTATTAAAAAGAGAACAAGTTCTCTTTCTTCCCTGAATGTTTTTGTATATGGAGAATTAAGTCTTGAACTTACATTCCAATCAATAAACCTTGCATCATCTCCTTCTGAATACTCCCGAACCTCATCAAATTCAAGACCGGGGCCTTTAAAAACTGAACGGTAATTTCCTGCAAGAAAACCATTAACTAATTTGGATGAAACAAGGGGGAGATTTTTTATTCGGGAAAATAATTCAAGATTGTTCATTCCTTAGGGAACCGGTACAACTTTTAAAATTTGACTAATAATATCATCTGATGTTAACTCAGCAGACTCTGCGTCATAAGAAAGAACACTTCTATGACGAAGAACATTATAAACTACAGATTTTACATCATCCGGAATAACAAATGTTCTACCCTCAATAAGTGCTTTTATCTTTGAACATCTATACAAGTAAATAGTAGCCCTGGTCGAAGCACCAAAGTCAATAAACCTGGTATACGATCTTGCTGCATCTTCTTTTAATCTGGATGCTGTAATTATTGCCACTATATATTCTTCAATTCTTTCATCCACAAGTATCTCTGAAGCTGTTTTTTGAAGCTTTTTCAATAATTCCGAACTTATAATTTTCGAAACTTTCTGTTCTTTTTCAACACCCACCATTCTTAAAATTTTAAGTTCTTCATCAACCGATGGATATTCCACCAAAAGCTTCATTATAAACCTGTCCAATTGAGCCTCAGGTAAAGGGTAAGTGCCTTCCTGCTCTATAGGATTCTGGGTTGCAAGAACAAAAAAAGGAGATGGTAACTTATGTGTTTTATTACCAATTGTAACCTGCTTCTCCTCCATTGCTTCAAGAAGAGCAGACTGTACTTTAGCTGGTGCTCTGTTTATTTCGTCTGCCAGTATTACGTTGGAAAAAACAGGTCCTTTTCTAATTACAAATTCCCCGGTCTGCTGTCTAAAAACAAGCGTTCCAATTAAATCTGCAGGAAGTAGATCAGGAGTAAACTGTACACGCTTAAAATCAGAATCTATTACTTCTGCCATGGTTTTAACAGCCAGAGTCTTTGCCAGCCCTGGTACACCTTCCAGCAGCACATGTCCACCAGCAATTAGTGCCATTATCATTCCATCAACCATGCTGTTTTGGCCAATAATTTTTTTCCCAATTTCCTTCTGACACAGCTTAATATTATCCGAAGCTTCACGGACTCGTTCTTCGAGACTATTACTCATGTTATAATCCTCATTACTACTATTACAGTTACTTTTATATTCAAACTAGAGTATATTATCACAAAATAGAAAAGGGTACAGTATGTTCAAAACAAATTATCATTCTCATTCAAAATTTTGTGATGGAACAGGAGAACTTGAAGAATATGTAAAGTCAGCTATAAGCAGGGGATTTGATGTATTTGGGTTTTCCGGGCATGCCCCTTTACCCTTTGAGAATGACTGGACAATGCCAAAAAATATATTAAAAGATTATTTAGATGAAACAAAACGAATTAAACATGCATATAAAGACATTATAAAACTAAAAATTGGCCTGGAAGTTGATTATATTGAAGACAAAATGGCTCCATCGGATCAGTTTTATCAGGATTTGAATCTTGATTATTTAATTGGATCTATTCACGTCCTACCCAATTATAAGACAGGAGAATATCTTGGTGTAGAGTATACAAAAAGTGAAATGGAACAGTTAATAAATGGCACATATAAAGGAGATGCAAAGCCTCTTGTAAAAGAATATTACCGATTAGTCCGTGACATGTCTAAAAAGGGAGGTTTTGAAATATTGGGGCACATAGATGTAGTAAAAAAGACCAATATCAATTCCATCTATTTTGATGAAACAGAAAAGTGGTATAAGGATGAGATTGAATCGACAATGCAATGCATTGCAGAAAGTAATCAGATTTTAGAAATAAATACAGGGAAAGTTTTAAATGACCCTACAAGAATATATCCCTCTCCCTGGATACTTAAAATTGCAAAAAAATATAATATCCCTGTAATGCTTAATTCCGATGCTCACAGACCTGATAGAATAGATAATTATTTTGATGAAGCAAAAAAAATAATTATCAATGCCGGGTATACTGAGCTTATGGTTTTAAATAAAGATAAATGGGAGAGTGATGTAATTATCTAAATTTTTTAGATATCAATAATTTTATTAACAATTTTTTTCCATTTTTCATATTTAACAAGATTATCCTTATTTATTTTATTTTTAATAATTGTTTGGTCTTTTTTAATCTTTTTAATCTGATCAAGATCAGACCAGACCCCCAGACCCAAACCAGCAAGATAACACCCTCCCAAAGCTGTAATTTCCCTCTCTTTGGGTTTGATTATTCTAACACCGGATAATTCAGAAAGATAATTTATTAAAAAGGCATTATTACTAACACCTCCATCTACAGACAGAGTAGTAATTTTTTCAACATTATTCTCTGCTATTAATTCCATAATCTGATAAGCCCGAAAGGCAACAGACTCCAGAACAGCCCTAAGTAGTTGGTTTTTATCTGTATCAAGGCCCATACCAACAAAAGCGGCATTACTTTTTGTTGTCCAGTAAGGTACTGACAAACCAGCTAATGCGGGTACAAAATAAACATTATCTTCTTCACATTTAACCATTTCTGAAATTTCTTCAACAGATCCAAATAGCCCTATTTTATTTTTAAGCCAGTCTAGAGCAGAGCCAACAGTATATATTCCACCATCAACTATATATTGTTTTTCATTTTTCTGCTGAGGACAAACTGTTGTAATTAATTTATCTTTTTTAGAAGGTATCCCGGAACCTGTATTAACAAGAAGAAACCCACCAGTACCCAATGTAAGCTTTGCTTCACCTTTATTAAAACATCTATGTCCATATAATGCAGATTGCTGATCAACTACCGATGAAATTATTGGTGCTTCTATCCCAAAACAAACAGAAGGATCAGTAATTCCATATTCAAATATAGAAGAAGTAACCTCGGGCATAATTCCTTTTTCCAAATTAAAAAAATCAATAATTTTTTCATCCCACTTATACATGTTAATATCAAACAACATTGTCCGGGATGCAGTTGTTACATCTGTATAATAATTTTGTTTTTTAATAAGTTTATTAATAATCCAGACTTCTGAAGTTGCCATAATAAGATTATTTTTTTTCTTTTGATTCTGTACTTCAGGTATATTATCTATAAGCCATTTCATTTTAGGGGCTGAAAAATAAGGATCCATAAAAAGCCCTGTTGTTTTTTCAATATATCTTTCAATCTCCGGATTATTATAGGAATTTATATCCGATGAAGTTCTGTTATCCTGCCATACAATAGCATTATATAATGGCTCAAGAGTTGTTTTATTAAAGGGAATAATTGTTTCACCCTGATTATCTATGGCTATTCCAATAATCTCTTTTGGAAGAACATTATAATTGTATAAAATATCTTTAATTCCACTTAATATACTAATAAATATTTTTTCCGGACTGTGTTCAACCCAATTTCTTTGAGGTGTACTTATTTTAATGGGTTTAATCACTACTTTTTTTTCATTCCCATGCAAATCATAAAGAACTACTTTTGTGGCTGTTGTACCCTGATCAATAGATAAAATATATTCATTCATTACTCACCTCAATTCTAATACTATACTATTATTTACTCTTTAGAATTTAATTTTTAAAATAATATGCTAGTATTGTTTTTTCGGTAAGTTTTCTATTTCAATTATACTGATATTATGATATTACTAAAAAAGGAGAATATATTGAACCCCAGATTACCTTTATATCACAGAATTGAAAACGATCTGAAGAATAAAATTTTTGCAGGTCAATACAAACCTGGTGACATTCTTCCTTCCGAAAGAGAACTAATTGAAATATATAAAGTATCCAGATTAACTGCAAGAGAAGCTGTCAGCAGGCTGGCAAATCAGGGACTGGTAAATAAAATTCAGGGGAAAGGAACTTTTGTTTCCAAACCAAAACTTGGGCACAGCTCAGGCTCTTTATATAGTGGTGGTGAAGAAATTCTCATGCGAAATTTTGAGATAAAAACAAAGGTACTGGATCTTAAAATTGTGACACCAGATGCAATCGTAAGTAAAAACCTTAGTCTTGATAGCAGCACAGAAGAGGTTGTATATCTGGAAAGATTAAGATTTGCAAATGATAATCCTGTTGCTTTAATAAAAAGTTATTTACCTCAAAAAGCTGTACCTGGATTGGAATTGGTTGATTTTACCAATAAATCCCTTTATAAAACACTGGAAGAATCTTATAGAATGCAGCTCTATGATGCTAATGAAATAATAGAAGCTGTCAAAGCAGATGAACGGTGTGCAGGGCTGCTCAAAATAAAAAGAGGCACAGCTTTACTGTTTAATCACAGAACTGTTCGGTTACTCGATAGATCTGTTATTGAATATGAAACAGTAATGTACCGGTCTGATATTTATAAATATCACAATAGAATAATAGGTAATCTGGCTGCTTTACCAAAAAATTAATTTATCTAATCATTAAATGGATAAGTAATCTCCATCTCTTTTCTATTAGTAATCTGTACTGTATGGGTTGTTATTTCAGGAGCAATTGAACTATTCAGACTAATACGATGAATAAGATAACCTGGAGTTTCCAGCACAAAATCACCAGGAGCAGTATCGTTTAAATCAAGATCAAGCTGCATTGCTATAGAAGGAGCCAAAGAAAAATTAACACCACCTTTTCTTGACAACATTGCACGATGAATATGACCACATCCAACTAATAGTAAATTTTCAGCCTTACTTAATATATTTAATAATCTTTCTCTATTTAAATATGACTGATTATCCATAAATCCTATACCTGAAGGGAATGGGGGCTGATGAAGAAAGACTAATGAATTAATATTTGAATCCAGCTCAATCTCCAGTTGTTTAAGTATACCCTCGGTTAAACTCCCATGTGGACCACCAGGGGACACTGAATCGAGTAAAATAATTTTTATATTATCGATTATAAATGAATGAAATATTCTATTATCAATATAATTATTTAAATATTTATGTTCACTAAAAACACTTGCCATATTTTTTTTATTATCATGATTCCCGGGAATAATATAATAAGGAATTGTAAGTTCTGATAGACTTTTTTTAATTATTTCATATGAGGAAATAGTACCATCATCACTTAAGTCTCCGGAAATAACTAACAGATCAATAGGAAAAGTAAATTTTTTTATATGTCTAGTAAAGTGTTTTAGCCCTTTTAATGTATCAGATACTTCATAAGCAAACTTTCCATCTTTACAAATATGTAAATCTGAGGCCTGAACTATTGTTAAACTGCTTTTTCCCATAATTTCCTCTTAGGATCATATATCTATATACGAAAGCAGGGCAGCCACTCAGTGAGTAACTGCCCATACATTTCGTAATTATAGCTATTACTCTTCTTCTTTCTTTCCTGCGTAGAGATTGATCACAGCAAAAATAGATACTGAAACAATTAGCAGAAATGATATAGCATTTATTACAGGAGTAGATCCGTCCCTAACCTGTTGGTACAGGTTAATTGGAAGGGTCGATTCTGCTCCAATTAAAAACAGTGTTGTGTTGAAGTTCTCAAATGACATAAGAAAAGCAATGGCAGCTCCGCCTATTATTGAGGGTCTGAGGAATTTTAAAGTAATGAACCAGATTACTTCAAACTTATTTGCTCCAAGATTAAATGCAGCTTCCTCCAGGGTTCTGTCAAATTTTCTTAGGCGGGCAGAAATTATCATAGTAACAATTGTTGTTACAAATGAAAACTGCCCCATTACAACAAGCCAAAAGTTGGGGGTCAGGGCTTTTAAATAGATTCCAAAAGTGTTCTCTACAAATTCACCTATTAAGGATGTAAACTGCAGTATTGAGATACCCAAAATTACCCCGGGTATTACTAAAGGGGCTATCATTAGAAAATAAAGGGCTCCCTTAAATTTAAAGTCTTCCTGCTCAAACAGAAAAGCCGCCATTGTTCCAACTATTGTAGACAAAATAGAAACTGTAATTGCAACCTTAAAGGAATTGGCAATCCCCCGCAGGTTTATTGAGTCATGAAATAATCCAATCTTTTCAGGACCATTTCCAAAAAACCAGTCCAGAGTAAACCCCTTCCATGGAAGGGACGGGAACATGGAATCATTAAATGCAAGTACCATTGTTACAACCAGAGGCGAAAACAGAAAAACAAAGAATGTTATAATAAACAGTTTATAGCTTCTTAAATAAGCTTTTGAATTAGGTAATGTCCTTATCATTTTACTACCTCCGAGAAACTCTGCTTGGTAAGCTTAAGAGCAATAAAAATTATAAAAGATGAAAGAATAAGGAGTAGAAATCCGAAAGCGCTGCCCTGTTCCCAGTTAAAGTATACTATCATCTGGTTATATATCTGTTCTGTAAACCATAGAGCGTTTTTTCCACCCATCAGCTTTGGAGTTAAATAACTTCCCAGAACAAGCATAAATACTATGATGCTTCCAGACATTATTCCAGGCATACAATAGGGAATAATAATCTCCTTCCATATTGCCAGCCTTTTAGCTCCCAGATCATGAGCTGCCTCAATAAGAGCATCATCAAGGCTTCCCATAACTCCTATAATAGGTACTATCATAAACAGCATGGAAGTATAAACCAAACCCATTATCATGGTTATATCGTTGTAGAGCATCTCTATAGGCTGGTTAAAGATACCAAGCTTTAACATAATTGAATTGATTACTCCGCTTTCACGTAAAAGTATCATCCATCCATAAACTCTAATCATTTCGCTTACCCAGAAGGGTACCAGTAGAAGGACCATTAAAAGTCCCTGAGTTTTAATTTTAGTGACCTTTGTTATATAAAAGGCAACCGGCAGAGAAATAACAAGCACAATAGCTGTCACAAAAATAGAGTACATGGCTGTTCTCGCAAATGTACGCCAGTAGATGGGTTCCAAAAAGA
>DAOVSY010000539.1 GCA_030633365.1 Spirochaetaceae bacterium
AACAGTTAAGTTTGTAAGCTTTTTATTTGTAAGGCTTTTTACTCTCTCTTCCATCTCTCTTGCTGCTTTATTTGTAAAGGGGAGGTCCAGAATATTGGATTGAGGAATAGCTGAGTCCAGCATGTGAGCTATTCTATAAGTAATCATACGTGTTTTACCGGAACCTGCTCCGGCAATAATAAGCAATGGACCAGTTAACTGAGCTGCTGCCAGATATTGCTTATCGTTGAGTTCTTTTTTAAGATCAATAGCCAAATTAGAGTCCTATAGTTAATGTGATAAATCTTTTGTGAAAAATGATAAAGCTTCAATTCCAAAATATGTTATTGCAAGGACAATTGTCCCGGATATTACAACACCTATTAAAACACTAAGAAATGTTTTTTTTGGTTCCAGTCCAAGAATCCAGGAACCAAGGGTCCCTGTGTATGCACCTGTTATTGGAAGAGGTATTGCCACAAATAGCGTTATTCCAAGATAACCATATTTTTTTACCTTATTTTCTACCTTATGTCTGGTTTTTTCAACAAATCTCTCAAACAGGTTTTTATACCAGTTATATTTTATTAAAAGTTTATGAAAAGTTGAAAGAAAAATATAAACCAGAGGCCCTACTGCTGCATTCAGTATAACACAGTAAAACCATGTAAACACAGGTGATAATCCATTGGCTATTGCGTATGGTATTGCACCTCTCAGTTCCGATATTGGGAGTAGAGAAAGAAATGCAGTTATTATGTATATCATTAATTTATTTCCTTATTTCTATGGCATCAACCGGGCAAACTTCATGGCAGCAGTAACATCGGATACATTTGTCATAGTCAACTGCTACAAATTTCCCATTGGGTCCTTGTTCAAACCAGTTTGCATCGGAGGCACAGATATTAATACAATCACCACATTTTATACATTTTTCTTCTATAAAGTATGGCCTGGGTTTTTTCTTTTGCTGATATTTTTCAAATATTCGTATATTTAAAAAATCTAAGATAATAGAAAAAGAGCCCTTGCTTCTTATTAGTTTATAATTATCGATTTTAACTTCATCTAAAGTAAGTCCCTCAACAGAAATATCAGAAAAATGTTTAAGTCCTAAATCTCTTTTTAATGCGAAATGATTGGTTGGTATAAGCTTTGGATCATAACCTATAATGCTACTTGCTATTATGTCCAGGGCAACTGCATTCTGACTTGCAAGAATCAATTTGACTGGTATTGGGTATCCACTTGCAGGCCCGGGGCCTTCCATACCAATTACTGCGTCCATTATAGAATAAGCTGGTTTCACAGCTTCAAGCAGGTCCAGGAGCATTTCTCCAAAGTTATTCCTGGTCATGTAAGAAACATGAAAGGTCGATTTAGCAAAACCGGGTATCAATCCAAATAGGTTTTTTACAGCTCCGGTATAGAGCATAAACTGATGGGTTTTCATTTTTGGCAGGCTTATAACCATATCTACTTCATTGATAATGGATGTTACTGTAAAATTTTTCTTTCGTTTACCAGTCTCAGTTTTTATTATTGTACTGTTTTTTGTAAAGTCTATCCAATTAGTTCCTGTTTCTTCTATAACCTGGCGTATTCCACTTTTTCTTCCATTGAAATTGGATTTATGTACAGCTGGAGAATCACCAACATAGATCTCTTTAGCTCCGGCTTTCTGCATATATTTTATAACAGCACGTACAAACTCAGGATGTGTAGAAATTGCTTTTGCAGGGTCTGAGTCAGAGAGTATATTTGGTTTAAGGAGAAGCTTTTTTCCTTTTACATCAATTCCACCAGATAGATTCATGGCTTCTTCAAGAGCTTTTTCCAGTTCTTCTGTAGCATAGGTGTTACATTGTACAAGTCCAACTTTCACTTTCACTTTTACCTCTTCCAGCCAACAAGTTCATCAAACAACTTATCATATTCTTTTATTATTGTGTTCCAGCACAATCCGCTCATTCTATCTATTAATACATTTTGTTGAAAGACATTATCTCCTTTTAAGGCTTTTTTCAGTTTCTTTTCAAGGCCCTTTTCATTGCTGTATAGACATTCAGAATGAAACTTTGTCGGAATAAGCTCGGGGTAGGAAAGTCTATTTGGTAGAATTGGTTTGCAACCAGCCAGAATTGCTTCAATGATGGCTATACCATAGTTTTCCTGATTTGCAG
>DAOVSY010000571.1 GCA_030633365.1 Spirochaetaceae bacterium
AGAAAAATTAATATAACTGCTATTCCTAAAGAGATATAAAGAGAATCAATAGAATCATCTAATTCCTGACTGGAGTTCTCAAAAATAACAGAATATCCAGCTGGAAGTTCAAGTTTCTCTTCTAAAATATTTTTTATCTTAAGTTCCTTTTCTACTTTTTCTGTTGAAGGTGTTCCAGGAGCCAGCTTACTGTAAACCCTGAATATTCTCTCCCCATTCTCAGAAGTAAGACCTGAAACACCTGTACTCTCTGAGAAATTAAAAAAATGTTTAAGCGGTACTGCACTCTGGCCCAATGGTATTAAAAAATTAGCAAGTTTCTCTCTACTGCCAATTACTTCTTCTGAATATATTGCAGAGACACTTACAATCTGGTTACCTTCTTCAAATTCTACAGCATTTGTACCACGTAAAACCCTCCTGACATTATTAAGAAGACTATTTTCAGAAAACTGTGAAAACCCATCTATAATTTCCGATCTGGATGTAATAACAAGCTGATCAGACAGATTTGTAGAGGGTTCAGTAAAGGTCCATCCATAAAGACCCGATTCATTTACTAAATCTCTGGCTTCTTCCAATAAAGAAACAAGCTTAGCCTCATCATCTCCATTAATACTAATTTGAAGATCCATTGTTCTGGGTAGGGGAAGCTGAGCCGGATCCCACATCATAGAATTATAATACCAAATATTGTCAGATACAAACATTTTTTGTAATTCAGAAAGGACATAATCCGCATCCTCAGAACTCTCAAGGTTTAAAAATAATCTGTTAAAACGGCCTCTGACCTCTGCATAAGTATCTTTAATATAATCACCAAGTTCATCTCCTATTTGAGATTCCATTAGAGGTAGAAGATTATTAATAATATCTTCAGAATCAGATAGCTCTGCATTTCTAAAAAATAGTATTACTCTGTCACTGGATGGAGGTGAAATAATTTCTTTTGGAATTAGCGGGAGTATAATAATAATTGAAAATACAAGAAGTCCAAAGCTTACAAATATTACAGCAGCAGATGACCATTTTCTGGAAAGAATTTGTCTCAAAACCTTTTTATATGATTCCACTAATTTGGACATAACTAAAACTGAAATTCGTTGAAACCCTTTAAGTTCCTGGTTTTGAGAATCTTCCAGCTGTTTCTTTGTTCTGTAAACTACAGATGCAATAATTGGAATAAGTACCAGAGCAACAATCAATGAAATAGAAAGTGCAAAAATAACAGCCTTGGCCTGATCACCCAGAATAGCGTTGGTGAGGGGTGCAGTGAAAGATATGGGTGCAAAAACCAGAATGGAAGTTAAAATAGATGCTATTACTGGAGATCGTACCTGATCTACTGCACGGATAATAAGATCTTTAAGATGCTTATTATCTTTAACTGGAGCTTCTTCCATTCGAAACCTGTGGATATTTTCCATTACAACAATAGATGAATCCACAACCATTCCTACTGCAAGAGCAATACCTCCCAAAGATATCAAATTAAGGCTGATTTTAAATACATACATAAGAATAAAAGAAAGTATAAGTGTAACAGGTAGAGATAGAAGTATTAGTAATGTATTTCGTAACTGACCAAGTGTTAAAAAGACAATAATCATTGCAAGTATTGCGCCTATAACAGCAGACTGTACAATATTATTTATTGCTGTGTTTATAAACTCTGCAGGATCAATAAATAGAGAAAATTTAGTATCATCTGGAAGTAAACCTTCCTCCTTTGCAGATTGAAGAATTGACTGAACTTCTTCAGACATATTTCTTATATTTCCCCCATCAACAGCGGTTACAGAAAGTCGAACTCTTCTCTCTCCATCAACAACAAAAGTCTGCCTGGAAGAAATATAGCCCACACTTACATCAGCAATATCCTTTAATGTTATTATTACTCCACTTTTATTTGATATTATAAGATCTTCAA
>DAOVSY010000173.1 GCA_030633365.1 Spirochaetaceae bacterium
CATTCACCTTTCATATAGTCTCTATATTCTCTATAGCAGGTATTGATAGATCAGATGCAGTGGCAATTTTTATTCCAATATCTGTTATTGCTGTTGCAGTGAGGTTTACAGGAAGTACCTTCATTAACTATGTAAATCTAAAAATTATTTTAATTCTTGAAATACTTGGAATGATAATTGCTTCATTGGCAATTTTCAATTTATCTCCTGGTATTTCTGTAACTATGCTAATACTTGGCATGGGTGTTGCAAACGGTACTTTTGGTATATTAATTAGTATTACATGGATAACCATTTTTGGAAAAAAACATTTAGGTGCAATTTCAGGCGCAGCCATGGGATGGACTGTGGCAGGCTCAGCTGTGGGGCCATTTCTTTTTTCAATTCTAAAAGATTATTTTGGAGACTATACCCCTGCACTACTTGTATCCATTGCTATAGGTATAACAATATTAATTTTCTCATTATTTCCCCGGAGAACAAAATAAAATGGAACTAAAAAATATAACTAAACCCAAACTTATTGTACTTGACCTGGATGGAACAGCTTTAAACAGTTCTAACTTACTTCCAGAAAATTTAAAAGAAATGCTTATGGATCTTGAAAAAGAAGGAACAAGTAGAGTTACACTTGCTTCTGGAAGGTCTATCTCATCTATGAAATTACTGGCTCATGATCTGGGTATTACTGCACCTTTAGTAACTTTAAATGGGGGTGTAATTATAGATCCTGAAACTAAAAAGATTTATAATGAGAAAAATCTTCAAATAGATACATATATGGAAAGTCTTCATATTCTAAAAATGTTAAAAATTGAGTTTGTAGTATTTACCTCATTTGGAGTATATGCAGACAAACCTTCTGAAATAACAGATATTTTGATTAAATATACTGAAAATGAAATTAAGTGGATAGGAGATTTTGCTTCCATAAAAAACCCGGTTAAAATTCTATTTATTCCAAAATCAAAAGAATCCAACAGTGAAATTAAGAAACAAACCTCTTTCCTTGATATTGATATTATAGAATCGGGTTTCAGCTTTACTGAAATTGTACCCAAAAGTGTAAATAAGGGTTCTGCATTAAAAATTGTGGCAGATATGCTCGAAATTGATGCAGAAGATATTATTGCTTTTGGTGACAATGAAAACGACATCGAAATGCTACAATTTGCAGGAACAGGTGTAGCTATGGGGAATGCTCCTGATCATGTGAAAGCCCATGCAGATATAGTAACTAATACAAATGATAATGACGGTGTTTATAATATACTGGAAAAGGTATTCGATCCTGTTAAGGAGAAAATCCTATTGTAAAGGACTTTGGATTAGTAAACATTTCATAAATAAACCTTCAAACCCAATTTTTCATTACACTCATCATACAAAACTTTCATGATAAGCGGTTCCCATAGACATAGATCTGTTTTTGGCTATTTTGTACCAATTTTTATTATTTCTTTGAACTTAGAGTTGTTTTAAAACTCAAAATGTTAAACAGTATAAAAAGCTCATAAAAAATACTTGACAAAAAGACTACATTACCCTCAGAATTACATAGAAAAACAGGAGGACGATATGAAAAAATTTACTCTCATTATGATTTGCTTAATTGTTGCAGTTTCTTTATTTGCTACTGCAGAAAAAGAAGAACCAGCAAGTGGAGCACCCCAGGCAACTGATGTACTGGTTGTCTACTCACCAAATAGTGACGGACTGCTTAATGCAACAATCCCTGCATTCGAAGCAAAGTATGGCGTAAAGGTCGAAGTTATCTCTGCCGGAACAGGAGAAGTTTTTAAGAGATTACAGGGAGAAAAGTACTCACCCTATGCAGATGTTGCATTCGGCGGTGCATACGCAACCTATATGATTAACGAAGAACTTTTTGAACCGTACACATCAAAGAACAATGGTAGTGTTATTGATATTTATCAAAATACAACTGGATTTATTACGCCATATGTACTTGATGGAAGCCTTATACTTATAAATAAAAGCCTTATAGGCGATATCGAGATTAAAGGGTACAAAGATCTTTTAAATCCTGCATTAAAGGGAAAAATTGTGTCTGCAAACCCAACTGCTTCTTCAAGCGCTTATGCACACCTGACTAATATGCTTAATGCAATAGGTGGTGGGAATTATGAAGACGCTGGTGCATGGGATTTTGTAAAAGCACTGTTCTCCAATACTGTTGTTATTGGAAGTTCCAGTTCTGTATGGAAGGGTGTTAGAGATGGGGAATACACTATAGGTCTTTCCTATGAAGACCCAAGCGTTCAGCTTGTCAGAGATGGAGCAGATGTAAAAGTTGTTTACATGGAAGAAGGTGTTGTTTATCTTCCAGCAGGATCAGGTATTGTGAAGGGTGCAAAGAATTTAGTAAATGCACAGAGATTTATTGACTTCATTACTTCTGCCGAAATCCAGAATGCTTACGGTACAACTATAACAAACAGACCTGTTATGGCAAATGTTGCTACACCTGATTACATGACTAATATCAGTAACATCAACATCATTCCGGAAGACATGGAATATGTATACAAAAATAAACAAGCCCTTCAGGATAGATTCAAAGATATCTTTGTAGATATTCAGGGTTAAACAAGGTAGGTTCGGAATATGAGTGTAAACATCTCAATAAAAAATGCAGTCAAAAAGTACGGAGATAACACAATTATTCCGGATCTGTCCATTGATATTCATGATAAGGAATTTTTCACCCTACTGGGACCATCCGGGTGCGGAAAAACAACCTTGTTGCGAATGATAGCAGGTTTCAATTCAATTGAAGGCGGTGATTTTTTTTTCAATGAAACACGCATCAATGAATTGGATGCCAGCAAGAGAAATATTGGCATGGTTTTTCAAAACTATGCCATATTTCCACATTATACTGTAAGACAAAATGTTGAATTTGGCCTGAAAAATAGAAAATTCCCAAAAGAAAAAATCCAGAGTGAAGCAAGTGAGTTTCTGGATCTCATGCAGATACTGGAGTTTGAAGATAGAATGCCTGAACTTTTATCAGGAGGACAACAGCAGCGTGTTGCCCTGGCAAGGGCACTGGTTATTAAACCGGATGTCCTATTAATGGATGAACCCCTTTCAAACCTGGATGCAAAGCTGCGAATGGAGATGCGACAGGCTATCCGGGATCTTCAAAAGGAAGTCGGCATTACTACCATCTATGTAACACACGACCAGGAAGAAGCAATGGCTATCTCCGATCGAATTGCAGTTATGAAAGACGGTATCATTCAGCATGTAGGTACTCCCCAGGAAATCTATCACAGACCTTCCAATATCTTTGTAGCTACTTTTATTGGACGTACAAATTTAATAGACGCTGAATTTAATTTCGACACAAAAATAGTACAAATGGATGGTTACAATTTCAAAATGGATAATTTATCCTGTGAAACTAACAGCCCTGTTATACTTTCCATAAGGCCGGAAGACTTTCATATGTCCAAAAATCAATCAGATGGAATTAAAAGCACAATTTCAGACAGTGTTTTTCTAGGCTTGAACACACACTTTTTTATCTCACTCCCAAACAAACAAACAATTGAGATTATTCATGAATCTGTAATGGATAGCAGTTTTAGAAAAGGAGATACTATCTATCTAAACATTAAAACAGATAAGATCAATGTATTCTCTAAAGATGGAAATCGGAACTTAATCAGTGCAAACTAAACTAATTTTCAATAGAAAATATGATGTATGGAGCTTCGTGACACTCCTTCTTTTGGGTTTATATGGACTCTTTCTCATATACCCACTATTTAACTTGTTTGGACAATCTATAGTAGACAAATCGACTGGGGAATTTACTCTGGCTTACTTTCATAAATTCTTTAGCAAACCATACTACTTTAATACACTAATTAATAGTTTTAAGGTAACAATTCTTGTCACTATATTAACTGTATTATTGGGGACACCTCTTGCATATTTTTTTACACGTTATAAAATTCGGGGAAAATCTTTTATAAGAATTCTTATAATTCTCTCTTCTATGTCAGCACCATTCATTGGTGCTTATTCATGGATTCTTCTTCTTGGAAGAAGCGGGGTAATTACAACTTTTTTTCATAACTTCCTGGGAATTCAAATTCCCAGTATCTACGGTTTTAATGGGATTCTAATTGTTCTGACAATGCAGCTTTATCCACTGATATTTCTGTATTTTTCCCGAGCCTTGAAAAATGTTGACAATTCCCTGCTTGAAGCAAGTGAAAATTTGGGATGCTCCGGTACAAAAAGGTTTTTTGTTATCATTATTCCACTAATAGTCCCTACACTAATGGCTGGTGGATTACTGATTTTTATGCGGTCCCTTGCTGATTTTGGAACACCAATGCTGATTGGTGAAGGTTTTAGAACATTCCCGGTAACCATCTTCGAAGAGTTTATAAGTGAACTGGGCGGAGACGATGGATTTGCTGCTGCAATATCAATAATTGCAATTCTTATTACAACAGTTGTATTCCTTATTCAACGGTATTTCTCAACCCGGAAACAATTTACCATGAACTCTATAAACAAAATACGACCAATTGAAGCTAAAGGATTTACAAAAATATTCATTCACCTATATACCTATATACTTGTAGGTCTCTCCATTATGCCCCAGGTATATATCTTCTATACCTCTTTTAAGAAAGTGAATGGAACAGTCTTTGTACCAGGATATTCATTTGATAGTTACACCAATGCTTTTAGTAAAGTAGGAAGGGCTATATCCAACACATTAATTATTCCAGGCTTATCTTTGATTGTAATTGTTTTTTTTGCAGCACTTATTGCCTATATAACAGTACGCAGGCGAAATATCTTTACAGGAATTGTAGACACCATATCAATGGTACCATACATTGTACCTGGTTCTGTAGTTGGTATAACACTGCTGATTGCTTTTAACAAACCACCAATTCTTTTAAGTGGAACTATGCTTATTATGATTATCGGACTGGTTCTCCGACGACTGCCCTATACAATAAGATCAAGCGTTGCGATCCTTCAGCAGATTCCATACAACATAGAAGAAGCTGCTCTGGGACTTGGAAGTTCAAAGACAAAAACATTTTTTAAGATTACTATGCCTATGATGGCTGCTGGATTAATTTCCGGTGCTATCCTCAGCTGGGTTACTATGATCAGCGAATTATCAACCGCTATACTCCTGTATGTAGGACGAACCAAAACGCTGACTGTAGAGATCTATACACAGATTATTCGAGGAAACTATGGTATTGCTGCTGCTTTATCTACTATTCTTGCAGTTCTAACCATAATTTCACTGTTAATCTTTAATAAGGTATCCAAAGGTGATGATCTTAGTATGTAGTTGTTTTAAGGCTTTATACACCATATAGAAGCACTGTTCTATAAAAAAGTGATTTTACCTCATATGGATTCAGGATCCAGAGGCAGTTCATGACCTAGGGTTCCATAGGCGAGCAGGTTCGGACGCATACCCGAGCAGCCAACTTGTTGGCAACCAGGGAAGCTTGCTTCCGACCATCACTACTTCTTATAGATATGAAAGAAATCCTTATTAAAATCTACATGAACTTCTTCACCCATTTTGAAATGCTTCATAGTATGGCCTGCAGTATTTGAATGAATTGCAATAATAAAACTGTTTTCAAATTCAATCTTATATTCTGTAATACTGCCTAAAAAGGAACTTACATCAAGTTTCCCGGTAAATCCTGTTGGTTCCAGACTAATGTCTACAGCTTCCGGCTTTATTGCCAAAGAAACTTCCTCTCCTTCAGAAAACTCTTCACCTGTTTTTTCAACTGATATAGATTTACCCTGAACAGTAACGGTAATTTTATCAGAACCAACTTCAGAAACAGTTGCATCTATAAAGTTTGCATTCCCAATAAAATCTGCAACAAAGGAACTGTTTGGATTATTGTAAATCTCTTCCGGGGTTCCTACCTGAGCTATTTCACCTCTGTTCATAATAACTATCTGATCGGACATACTTAGTGCTTCAGACTGATCGTGAGTAACATATAGAGCAGTAATACCCATCATCTGTTGTACACGTTTAATTTCTGTCCTTGTCTGGATTCTAAGCTTTGCATCCAGGTTGGAAAGAGGTTCATCAAAAAGAATTATCTCCGGTTTAAGAACAAGTGCCCTTGCAAGTGCAACACGCTGCTGCTGACCTCCGGATAACTCTCCCGGGTATCTGTTTTCCAATCCCACAAGGTTGACCATCTGGGAAACCATTGCTACATCATTCTTTATAACTTCTTTATACAGTTTACGTATCTTCAATCCACATGCATTATTTTCAAAAATAGTTAA
>DAOVSY010000583.1 GCA_030633365.1 Spirochaetaceae bacterium
ATCAGCTCCAGCCATTACCATATCATCAGTAATTATTATACCTTCAAATCCCATTTGTTCTCTTAAAACTGTTGTTAAAAAATATTTAGACCCTGAAGCAGCAACATTATTACCAGTTATTTTGGGAAATGAAATATGTCCACTCATAATAGCTGGAATGCCCCTTTTTATAAGAAATCGGTATGGTAAAAGTTCTCTGTCCCAAAGGGTTTGTAAATCTGCATCAACTATGGGAAGCATTCCATGAGAGTCTCCTCCTGCAGATCCATGACCGGGAAAATGTTTTGCAGTACTTATAACAGCTGTACTTTCCTGCCCCTGAAAAAAAGAAGTAGACAGAGTTGCTGTTTTGACAGGATCAGATGAAAATGCTCTTGGTCCAATTACAGTTGCATCCGGGTTAGTATATATATCTACAGTAGGGGCAAAGTTCATATTTATACCAATGGTTTTTAGTTCCTGGCCTATATATTTCCCTGTTCTATATGCATCGACGGGCATGGAAGTAGCCCCTATACTCATATTTCCAGGGGTAATTGATGTATTTCCTTTTACATGACGAACCCACCCGCCTTCCTGATCTGTAGCAACAAACAGGGGAATCCCAAGGGGTGTTTCTGATGCTGTCTTTTGCATAAGAGAGATACTTCTGCCTAATCTTTCCAGAGTAGATACATTCCACCCAAAAATTTTAACTCCGCCAATTTTTTTAGTACTTATCCATTTTAATATTTCTTCTGAAGGATCCAGACCATAGTAACCCAGGAGCATAACCTGTCCCAGAAGCTCGGTATTATCCATTTCTGAGACTATTTGTTGAATAAGAGTATCATTATCTGTGTTATCAAAAAATTGTGGCAGGGCAGGGATATTAAAGGGAAACAGGAGGATAAAAATAACAGTAAATGTTTTTAATTTATTCATCCCATTCCCATTGTATCTGTAGAGACGCCCTATAGGGCGTCTTTACGGATATAGATTTCATGTAATATCACAAGTCTATACGTATGTCATCCCTTTTATATCATCGATATGCTGGGTAGCACAATGGGTGGCAACTGCTCCCTCTCCTGCTGCTACAATTAGTTGTCTAAAGGGTGTTGCCCGTAAGTCTCCAACAGCAAAAAGTCCTGAAGTTTCTGTCTCCATTCTTTGATTTGTTATGACAAATCCACCTTCATCTTTTTTTATATTAGGAATTAATGATGTCTGGGGAATTGAACCCACAAATATAAAAACAGCATCAAATTTTTCTTCTTTAGTTTTTCCTGTTAATGTATTTTCAAGAACAACACTTCCAACCTTAAAGTCTCCTTTAATCTCTTTTACAACTGTATTGAACTTAACTTTTATTCGTGGATTATTTAAAACTCTTTCTGCAATTGATTTTTGGGCTCTAAATCTATCTTTTCTATGGACCATTACTATTTTTTTACTTAAATGTGATAAAAAGGAAGCTTCATCACAGGCTGAATCTCCCCCTCCAACAACAAGAATCTTTTTATCTTTAAAAAATGGACCATCACAGCTTGCGCAATAGGAAACCCCACGTCCTGAAAACTCTTTTTCACCTTTTATATCTAAAAGGCGGTGTTTTGCACCTGTTGCCAGTATTACAGTATAAGCACTGTAATTACCCTGGGATGTATTAATATAAAACAGATCACCATCTTTTTTTATTCCTGTAGCTGAGGCTGTAAGAAATTCTGCCCCAAAGGCTGCTGCCTGTTGTTCCATCTTCTGGGAAAAATCAAAGCCCGATATAGGTTCAGGAATACCAGGATAGTTTTCCAGATCACTTATATTTAATGCCTGACCTC
>DAOVSY010000534.1 GCA_030633365.1 Spirochaetaceae bacterium
AGTAGTTGTGCAATAGCCTGATAAAAACTTTTACCAGATTTTGAGAATATATTAATACTCTCAAGAGCAGAGGTGCTGTTAAGTAAACTCATTTTGTGATTATCTGCAACTACCATTCTATTGTCAGTATCCAAATAGATATCATAATCAGGGTAATCATGCTGAAGTTGTTCTGAGACGGAAGATTTGTTCATCTAAAAATACCAGTATAGAAAAAAATCAGAAATATTTTCTTAAAAAAAGAGATTTCAATACTTTAAACAATCTCTACATTAACTGCAATGGGGAAATTAAAAATAGTTATTGATAGACTAAAACAAATTATCCATATGATACAATCCTGGTTTCTGCCCAACAATAAAAGCTGCAGCTTTCAATGACCCTAAAGCAAACAGACTCCTGGAATAAGCCTTATGGCTAAACTGCAACACCTCATCCTGACCGGCAAATATTATATCATACTCACCAATAATGGAGCCTCCCCGAACAGAATGGATTCCAATCTCTTTATTTAATCGAAGCTGATCCTTATCATGGCGTCCATAATTATATTCCGGTGCCCAGGGTAGAGACTCTCCCATTGCGCCTGCAAGAGACAGAGCAGTACCACTGGGGGAATCCTTTTTTAATCTATGGTACTTCTCAACAATTTCAATATCAAAATCATTTCCTGCATCTGCTGCCAGCTGTTTAATGGCTTTTTTTAACAGATGAATTCCCACAGACATATTTGAAGCCTGGAATACAGGAATAGTTTCTGCACAATCCTTCATTAGATTAAAATGTGTCTCTTCCAGACCACTGGTTGCAATAACAATGGGTATTCCTTTTGTTTTTGCAATTTTTAATAAATCAGAGCTCCCTTCTGAATCAGAAAAATCAATTATTACATCAAGATCCATATTACATTTTTCCAAAGAATCAAATACTGATATCTTTTTATTATTTACAGACAAAGATCTGTTTTTATAATCAATACCAGCTTTTATTGTAAATTTTTCATCTTCCAGAGCATACTTAACAACCTGATTTCCCATTTTCCCATTACAACCATGAACTGCAAGCTTAATCATCTATCTATCCTTTTATACTTATTCTCTGGAAAGTCTGTTTATTGAAACTACTTCAGTAAAATATACCTTATCAAAGGCTGCCTTAATAAGAACTGTACGATTATTTCGTTTACTGTTATTTAAAGACAGAACCTCCCCTTTACATATTATTTTACCAAATCTATCTGTCATTTCTACTATCTGTCCCTTCTCCGGCAGAGGTAGATATTCATAGGGAAAAAGAATACTTGCCCGTTCTTCCTCAAATGTATAATCCTTTACATGAATGGCTAAACCGGGACATGCAGCTATACAAAGACCGCAACCTGTACATGTTGCCTCATTTAAAACCGGAAGATCAGTTATATTTTTTCCAATAGTTATTGAATGGTGCACTGAACATGCTGTTTCACAGGGATTACAGGGAATTTTTTCTACACATTCAATTATTGCTACTGGTCCTTTTTTAACTCGTTCATCTGAGGGGAAACCCGGAGAGAGTTCTAATTCAGACATTGAAGGAGTACCCGTAATTTTTATACCCACTAAGGAATTATTTGTTTCTTCAATTGGTTTAGTACAGCTCTTACACTCGTTCACTAAGGCTCTCCTTTGATACAGGGGCATCATTCTCCTGCTCATTTTCTGATATGGATTCACCACGCAAAGCATTTAATCTTTTCCACACCTGGTCAGACAAAAATTTTGCTTTTTCACCATCATAAAACCCAAGATCAGCTGCAGCGTGGATACCAGCCAAACGCCCCTCTTCCATAGCCGTACTGGCTTCTTCTACACCTGCTATATCACCTGCTACATAGATTGTATCCAGACTGGTTTGCATATTATTATCATGTTTTGGAACATGACCTCCTAAAGAAGCTGTAAAACTTGTTTGACAACCAGCACCTGTGGCAAGTTCAATAAGAGGAGTAAGACCTGCAGCAACACAAATGGTATCAACTTCAAACTCTTTTTCAGTTCCAGGAACAGGTTGCCAGTCTTTATCAAGCTCACCAATAACTACCGACTCTACATGATCCTTTCCTTTAGCTTCAAGAACTGTATGTGAAGTAAAAAAAGGTACTCCAGCTCTTCGGATTTTTGCTGTATGTACACCATACCCTCCAAGTTCAGGAGAAGCTTCAACTATAGCGGCAACCTCTGCTCCAGCCTGCATCAACTGATAAGAAAC
>DAOVSY010000308.1 GCA_030633365.1 Spirochaetaceae bacterium
AAGGAAACAGAAAACAGAATTGCCATTAAAAGTGAGGGTTAAATATACATATGCCAATTAAACTGAGGAGAATTTCTAATACACCTCTAATGCTGCCCAAAAAAGAAAATCTCTGGGAAGCTGCTGCCGTCTTTAACTGTGCTGCTATTTATGACAACAATAAAGTTCATATGATCTATCGTGCAACAGATATTGCTTCCAGTGGAAAAGATGGCCCATTTATAAGCAGGCTGGGATATGCCGTAAGCAATGATGGAATTCATTTTAAACGAAAAAATACTCCACTGCTTACAAATGAAGGGGAACAGGAACTCAGGGGACTGGAAGATCCCCGGATTGTTAAAATCGAGAATACATTCTACATGATGTATACAGGGTATCGGGGTAAAACTCCCGGTGATTACAGGATATGTCTGGCATCTTCACAGGACCTTAAAACATGGGAACGCCATGGTATTGTACTGGATGAACCCAACAAGGATGCAGCACTATTTCCGGAGAAAATTGACGGAAGATTCTGTATGTTTCATCGAAGAAGCCCGGATATATGGATTGCATATTCGAATGATTTAAAAAACTGGACTGACCATACCAGGGTAATGGAACCTGTTGCTACCTCAAATTGGGAAAATTTCAA
This sequence comes from Spirochaetaceae bacterium, assembly GCA_030633365.1. The sequence continues at coordinate 638 of DAOVSY010000308.1, forward strand.
GATTGGTATTAGCGGTCCGCCAATAAAAACAAAAAAGGGTTGGGTTCTTATATATCACGGTGTAAATAAGGATCATGTATATACACAGGGAATAGCTCTTCTGGATCTTAAAGATCCATCCAGGGTTATTGCCCGGCAAGCAGAACCAATATTGGAACCTGAACTGTCCTGGGAAAAAGAAGGACATGTTCCAAATGTTGTTTTTTCCTGTGGTCAGGTGGAGATAGATGATAAAATAATAGTCTACTACTGTGGAGCGGATACAGTAATAGCTGCTGCAGAAATTTTAAAAAAAGATATTATTTTCCCTAATTAATAAAGCTAAGTCTAATAGAAATAATTTCATAAGGCTTAGCTTTCATTATTATTCTGCTATCAATTATTTCCAATGGTTCTTGAAACTCTTCAAGCAAATTTACAAGTATTGCTTTAACCGGGGAGACTGAAGATGAAAACTGAGGCTTAAATATTTCAGATTCCAGGCATGTTGAAATATTTTTACCTGCAGATTCATAGAGACGAACAATAACATCATTTGAATTTTCAGCCTTTTTTATTGTACTGATAATAAGTGAAGAATCACCGGTACTGAAAAAAGACCGACTTAAATTATTAATAGTTTTTTTAACCTGATATACTCCAAAAGAAGAATTTAATTCATGGGCTGCCTGAACAACTCTCCCTTCACTGAAATTTCCTTTATGCGAAAACAATGAATATGTAAATTCATGTTCGATCATATCGGTATATCCTTCTACAGGACCAGGATAGGGAACACTTCGTAAAAGGTTTATATCTAATATACTGTCTTTTGTCCTGTGGCCATATTTGGAATCGTTAAGCAATGCTACTCCAAAATTATCATTTGAAATATCAATCCATCTATGAGAAGAAATTTCATCCTTTGCCATGTCCCAACTGGTATCGCTGTTCATGGGACGTTCAATAGCTCCAAACTGAATTTCACACATTGCTTTCCCTTCAGGTATATCTACTGGAAAGGAAGTTCTTACCATTTTTGCCGGTGTAAGCCAGGATATATTGGTACGAAAATCTATTCTTCGATCATTTGAAGTCAGAACAACATCCTGGGTTAGTATTGATTCTTCATATCTATATATCTGGTGATTTATAAGTTCCGGGCCATTTCTTATGATAGAAGATTCTACGAGGGCAAATTGCTCTGCTCTACTTTTCCTGTAGTTTGAAGGAAAATCCCATGCATCTCCTAAATCGTCATAAACAAGCAGCATATTTCCCCTCTGCCCTGGGACAAGAACCTCACGCTTAATCTCTTTATCAAAAACAGAAAGAAGAGAACCGTCATTTGCAAACTTTAAGGTTATAAGTTCATTTTCCATGAATGACTCAGTCCATTTAAATTCACAGATACCTGTATCTTCCTCCTTAACAGTTTCTACAGCGTAACCAATAGAGGGAATAGTAATTCTTGCCCAGTTATTTTTAAAAAAGATCCATTTCGAAACTTCCCAGGAGAGGGAATTAAACACTATTATAGTTGACTCATCATTATTTCCAGTATCTGTTTCAACTGGATCAAAACCGACTGCTATAAGCAAATTCGTTTCTGCTTTTTCTATATATAGTTCAGTATCTGTAAGTATAGTACTGTATCTTTTCCAGGATTCATCATAAACCCGTTTAATAGATGACCCGGGTAATATATCATGAAACTGATAGAGCAGAACCTCTTTCCATATCTGTTCCAGTTTATCTGCCGGATATTGTATCGAAATATCCCTTGATGTATAAATCATAGCTAGAACAGAAAATAATTCCATTCTCCGGAGATTATGCTCCATCTTCCTGTTGTACCATTTACTTTTAGCTTCTGTTGTATATGTTCCCTGGTGTTTTTCCAGATAGAGTTCCCCTTCCCAGATGGGAAACAGATCGGATTCACCAGCCCAGTCAGTAAAAAAACGGGAAACTTTCCTCTGGTTCACATGAGATGGATCAGCTGTATATTTCATCCTCTCTAAACGCTCCAGATGCTCAGCTCCAGGACCTCCACCCCCATCGCCTATACCAAAGGCCATAAGTGCATGACCGGAGATATTTTTTTCACTATAGTTATTCATTATTTTTAATACTGCTTCTGGATTAGCAGGACTGTTATAAGTTTCTTCGGGAAGCATATGTGCAAGCACAGAACTACCGTCAATCCCCTTCCATACAAAGGAATGATAAGGAAATTTATTGACAGTATTCCAGGACAATTTCATAGTTGAAAAATATTTAATCCCTGTCTGTTTAAGAATCTGTGGGAGAGAACCGGAATAGCCAAACACATCCGGAAGCCATAAATTATCTACTTCCAAAGAAAATTCTTCTCTCCAGAATTTTTTACCGTAAATAATTTGTCTTATAAGAGATTCTCCTGACGGTAGATTAGTATCAGGTTCGACCCACATGGCGCCCAGCACTTCAATTCTGCCCTCTTTAATTTTTTCTTTGACTTTAGAAAAGAGAACAGGGAAATCCTCTTTTACCCACTGAAGTAATTGAGGCTGGCTTATGCCATAGACATAATCAGAATAACGATCCATTAACTCAATAACAGTAGAGAGAGTTCTCCCAATTTTACGCCTTGTTTCCCGGAGAGGCCAGAGCCAGGCAAGATCAAGATGAGAATGCCCTATAGCAGTAATCTTCAAATTATCAGTCAGGGAGAGCTGTTTAAAAATATTTTGGAACCCTTCAGCTGCTCTGGTTATAGTTGTTTCTTTTAGATCTGATATTCCATCAGATGTTTTTTGTAGTGTACTTTTTATACTTTCATAAAGAGGATCCTCTTTTGAAATATTTTCCATCCAGTTTATAAGAAAGTCAAAATCGTAGTACAAACTTCGAATATCTTCCCGGCAAAAAGCTATATCAGCCTGTTTCAATGTACCGTTTTCCTGGACTTCTCCAAAAAGGTCATTACAGCCTGCATCACCCCAGTATTCAAAGAAATCTCCAGGTTTTGCTGTTAAGGGCAATCGGAATACACGTTTAACAGGTTCCCCCAAAGTTCTGTCAAAGAGAGAAGATTTATTGGTAAGCCCCCGAAGGGGATCTCCATTTTCATCAACCAGTAACAGTTCACCATTAATATCAATCAATAGGACAGGGATAGAACAATCGACCGTTTCAGGAATTTTACCTGTAAAATGAAACCACCCACTGTCAAATAAGGAGCCCCATTTATCTCCCTCTGTAAGAACCAAATGCTTACCACTTAATCGATTTTTATATGGTACCGGTTCGGTGGTTACCCATACTTCTACTTTCAGCTTCTCTATTACTGTGTAGATAGAGTCTTTTAAGAAGTTTAAGGTCTCCTTATTCCTTGACATTATTCTTTTCCTAACTGTTTTATATCATTATTTAAGTAATTTTTTTTAGAGACAACACTTCTTCCTAACTCTTTTTCTGCCTCTTTACGAGCATTGCCGGCAACTGCTCCACCACGCATGGCAACATCTTTACTTTTATTAAAAGTATCTGGTTCTTCTTCTTGAGAAATTTCGGTAGTCAT
>DAOVSY010000067.1 GCA_030633365.1 Spirochaetaceae bacterium
CACCTGGTAACCCATAAATTAAATCCAGTCCAAAAACAGCTCCATATTTATTTAGTAAGTTAATTTTTTCTGAAAACTGTTTGGTATTTAAACTTCTGTTTACATTTTTAAGAACATCTACCTGAGAACTCTGCAATCCAATTTGCAAGGAGCAATGTAGTTCTGCAAAGGATTCTGCAAGTTCTTCATCCAGCAGTTCTGCTCTAATTTCAAATGTAAAATGAATATTGGGTGCATATTTTTTTATTAGTTTAATTATATTCAGGGCACGTGTTTTATTAATATTAAATGTAGGATCAAGTACAAATACCTGGTCAACTTTTTTCTCTTCGAATAAAATAAGTTCCTTACGAATTCTTTCTTCACTGTAGTATCTAACACCCTTTACACCCCGGGATTCTGAACAAAAAGAACAGTTATAAGGGCATCCCCGTGAAAGTTCCCATAGCAGACCTTCCCATTCTCCAGGATCCAGATTGGAATTTAGAAAAGGTGAAGGAATAAGTTCCAAATCATTTAAGTAAGACATTTTTAATAATTTTTCCGGTTTTAAATTATCTTTTTCCAGTAGATAATCAAGTAATTGAACAAAGGGGATCTCTCCTTCCCCTCTAACAAGATAATCAAAATTATCATTATCCATTAAACTTAAAGCTGATGCTGTTATCTCTGCACCACCTGCAAAAATTGTAATATCCTTATTGGAATCTTTAATTAATGCAGCAGTTTTTACAAGAAAATCTCTGTTCCAAATATACATTGAGAAACCAACACTATCAGGATTATTATCCATTATGGTTTTGGCTGCTCTTAAAGGAGTATCATCTAAGTAAAAATCTTTTAAAATTACTTCAACTTCTTCTTTATAAGGTTGATATGTTTTTAAAATGGCTGCAGCCAGAGGTATGGCCTGGGGAGAATCAATAATATGACAGGAGACTAAAACAGTTTTATGTAAAGACATGCTAATATTGTATATTTAAATTTTAATTTTTAAAAGACAGCAAACCATTTTCTATAAATAACCTTGCTAAAAAAAACGGTGCCTTCCAGAATATTAGGCAGACACCGTTACTATCGTTTTGATATAACTATAATTAATTTTAGTTCAACTAAAACTTATCGTAAAAAATTTCCTCTGGTTTTAAACCCTTTTCACCCAGAACTTCTGTTACTGCATCAATCATAGGTGGAGGTCCACATAAAAAGGCCTGGCTCTTTTTATTTGATTCCAGAACTTTATCCACAGCTAGATGTACAAAACCATACTCACCATCCCACTCTTCGTCTTCTCCAACAGGATCAGAGAGTGCATAAATTATCTTAAGGTTTGGATATTTCTTAGCATATTCCTTAAAATAATCAAGATAGAATACATCTTGTAATGAACGGCATCCAAAAAACAGATAACATGTTCTGTTTTCCCATTTTGAATATATATAGTGAACGATATTGGTTATTGGAGCCATACCGGCACCTCCACCAACACAAACTATATCTGTTTCTTCATCCTGTGAAAGTTCAAACTCTCCATAAGGTCCTGTAAACATTATACTATCCCCGACCTCAAGACCATGGATATATGTTGATGCAATACCTCCAGGAATAAGACGTACAACTACCTGGGCTATATTTTTTTCATATGCCGGAGAACTTATAGAATATGCCCTAAAAACAGGTCCATCAGGGCCAGGTGCCTGAATCTGAATATACTGCCCAGGTTCCTGTTCAATTTCTACAGGTTCAATAAGGTTGAAAGTTACCTCTTTAATATCATGAGTAAGGGATATTGTTGAAGCAACAGTTGCGTTATATTCTTTAACACTAAGTAATGCTTCAGGAATTTCTATATTAACATCTTCCTTTACTTTTACCTGACAGGCAAGACGTGTACCTGATTTTATCTCTGCTCTGGTCATAAATCCGGTTTCTGTTGGAAGTACCGGACCACCGCCGGAAACTACTTCTACCTTACAAAACCCGCATGTTCCTTTTCCTCCACATGCTGAAGGAATAAAAACCTTATTATCTATCAAGGCAGAAAGGAGAGAAACTCCTCCCTTCTGTTCCAAAACTGATGCACCATTGTTTATGGTAATTACACAATCACCATAATCTGCCAAATACTTTTCCGCTACCAGCAAAATTGCTGAAAGGAGGATAAAGATTGATGTTGTTACTCCGACGGCTAATAAACCTGATACCATAATTTCTCCTTAGGACGCATTGCCGAGCAGGGACGAAGTCCCGACCAGGCCCTTAACTACATGCTGATCATGCCGGAAAATCCCATGAAGGACATGGCAAGAACTCCAGTCACAAGCATGAGAACAGCTGTTCCCTTTAACGGCTTAGGAACATTCGAATAACCCATTTTTTCTCTGAGTCCGGCCATTAGCACAATTGCCAGTGTCCACCCCAATCCGCCGCCAAGGCCAAAAGCTGTTGACTGTAAAAAATTGTAGTTTCTTAGAACCATAAAAAGGCTTACACCCAGAATTGCACAATTTACAGTTATTAGCGGTAAAAAAATACCAAGAGCATAGTAGAGACCGGGACTAAACCGTTCAACAAACATCTCAACAAACTGTACAAAAGCAGCAATTATAGCAATGAATATAATATAGGATAGAAACTCAAGACCCATAGGTATCAGAATATAATGATAAATTAGGTAATTAATAGCGGTTGTTGATACCATAACAAAGGTTACAGCAACACCAAGGCCTAGTGCAGTATCAATTTTATTTGATATAACCAAAAATGAACACATTCCCAAAAAACTGGCAAAGATCATATTATTTGTAAAAATTGATCCTATAAAAATAACTAAAAGGGAAGTACTACTCATCATCATTCTCCTTAGTCTTAATTAACGAATTCAGAAACCACATAAGAAAACCTGCTGCAAAAAAAGCTCCAGGAGCAAGTACAAACAGAAGGTTTTTAGTATAGCCCAATTTCATAAGGTCTAATATCTGAACCCCAAAAATTACGAGTGCTCCGGATCCAATAGTTTCACGAATAAGAGCAATAAGAACAAGAATTATGGTGTATCCTACTCCGTTTGCGATTCCATCAAATATAGATACCAGAGGCGGATTCTGAATAGCAAAAGCTTCGGCTCTACCCATAACAATACAGTTGGTAATTATAAGACCAACATAGGGGCCAAGCTGTTTTGACATATCCCAGTAGTACGCTTTTAGAAACTGATCAAAAACAATAACAAATGTTGCAATTATAGCAACCTCAGCAACCATCCTGATTCGCCTTGGGATTGTCTTTCTTAATACAGAAACTATCAGGTTCGTAAGTGTAATTACAAATATTAATGCTACACCCATTACAATGGCGTTATCTACCTTATTAGTAACTGCAAGAGCAGAACAAATTCCCAAAACCTGTGCAGTAACTGGATTTATTCTGTATATACCATCTTTGAAAATTTCACCATACTTTGGTTTTTGTCCAGGTATTGAAATATTACTCATATTCACTCCTTGCCTTCCAGACCATAATCATAAGCTCTTCAAGGATAATCTGTACCTTATCTGAGGTCATAGTGGCTCCACTAATTCCATCAATTGAGTTATCGTCTCTGGGTTCTCCTGGTTTACCAATTATAAAACCTGGTTCTCCGGAAGAAGAAAGGATTGATTTCCCAACAAACTGTGATTGGAACCACTCTGCTCCTATTTCTCCACCCAGGCCAGGTGTCTCTGTCTGTTTAAAGAATCTTACAGCCTTAATTGTTTTAAGATCCGGTTCCAATGCAAGAACTCCGTCTATCCTGCCCCATAATCCCGGGCCACTGAGGGGAATTGCAATTGCTGTTGGTAATTCAGAGGATCTTTCTTCATCATAATATTCATAAAAAGTAAGTGATCCAACTTCTTTAGTTCTTATCAACCTGTCAAATATTTCAAGCAGTTCTGTAGATCCTGCATCAGGGGATACGGGAACTTCCAGGGCAACAAGATAATTTCTAAGTTCTTCAGCTCTTTCATTTGCCAAACTTAGAGGTTTTGTCTGCATATTCACTAGTACAAGAGAAATTGAACAGACTAAGCCCAGTACGGTGGCAAAAACAATTGTTTTTAGATTAGTGTCTTTTTGCATATCGTTTCATCCGTGCGCGTATTACTAATTCATCAAAGATAGGTGCAAATATATTACCAAGAAGGATCGCAAACATCATTCCTTCTACAAACCCTGAAAAAGTTCTGATCAATAATGCCAGAAAACCAATCAGGATTCCATATGCCCATTTTGCTGAAATAGTTAGTGGAGAAGTAACCGGATCGGTTGCCATAAAAAATGCACCGAAAAGGAACCCTCCGGATAGTAAGTTAAAAAGTACCGGATTTGCAGTTCCGGGTGAGAAAATATTGAAAAGCAGGTTGAATCCTACAAAAGAGAGAATTATAGCGAGAACAGTTCTCCAGTTAGATATCCCTGCAACAATAACAATAATTCCACCGAGTACAACCAGAATAGCAGAGGTTTCACCTGCACTTCCCAGAACATTTCCAATTAACAGATCATTTAAAGGAGCAAAAATTCCTCCTTTTGCCGCTACAAGAGGTGTTGCAGAACTTATAGCTTCAGGAGCTGATAACTGATAGTTGGTTAGTAAGTTCCCAAGAGTTCCAGTACCTGGGCTGAGCCATGAGCCAGCCATATCTGCCGGATAGCCAAGTGCAAGAAAAACACGTCCTACAAGGGCAGGGTTAAAAAGGTTTCTTCCTGTTCCTCCAAAAACTTCTTTTCCTACGATAACACCAAATGCCATACCAACGGCTACAAGCCAGAGAGGAATCCCCGGAGGAAGAATAAGAGGAAAGATAAATCCTGTAACCAGAAAACCCTCATTTACTTCTTCCTTACGAACCACTGCAAATGCAATCTCAACTACAGCACCTGCGGCATAGGATACAATAAGCATCCATAGAACACGGATACCGTAGAAATACAAGGCTCCCAGAAAAGCGGGTGACAGTCCTATGATTACAATGAACATATATCTCTTGATGTCGATAGGATCCCTTCCAAAGGGTGCATGGAGAGTCTTTTCATTACTTAGGAACATCATGTTATCAAACATAGAATAAACTGGATGAAAGAGAGCTAAGGGCTTACCTTTGTCAAAAAGGGGCTCTACTTTATCAAAAAATTTTCTCAACAGCTGCCTGAATTCCCTTCCTGTTCTTTACGGAGAGTTTCTCTGGCTTCGGCGAATTCTACTCCCAGTTCAATTTTTGATGGACATACAAATGTGCATAGATTACAGTCAATACAAATATCGAGTCCCATCTTTTGTGCATTGTCAATATTATCAGCATAGAGATACCTATGGATAATCTGAGGGATAAGATCTACTGGACAGATTTCCTGACATTTTCCACAGGCAATACATGGTCGTAATTCCCCACGAAGTTGATTGGATAAACCCCTGTCTATTCTTCCTGTAAAATTCGGAAATATTGATCTCTTATCCATACCAGGTCTAACAAAAGAAACAAAATCTCTGTGTTCTTTAATAGGAAGAAAGAAAAAAGCATCATCATCAAACCCAACAGAATCAGTTTCAGGATCCACCGGTGTACCTATAAACAGGCCTCCCCGAAGGACAAGGGTTGAAGAAAGATCTACTTCCTTTGGAATAATATCTTTTAATGGAGTTCCAATTCTAACATCAATATGTGTTGGGTCAGGTAAGGCCGGGCCGCTCATAGCAACAATCCTTCTACTAAGAGGTAAACCCTTTCCAAGACATGCCCCTACCGCTTCAATGGCCTGGATATTTACTATCCACATATCATCTTCATTGGTGAAATTTTGTTTTTCATCTTTTACAAGTTTGTTCAGGATGAGAGGGTTTTCCACAGGATATTTTAAATCCACAAAATGGAACTTAACCCAGGCCTTCCCATGAAGTTCCTTTAGCATTGCCTGTACAATAGGATCATTTTTCTGAGTAAGTATAAATTCTATCGTCCCGTAATCAGCAAGAAGTAGGGGAAGGTAGCTCATTCCATTTATTATACTGTGCCAGAAATTTTTAAGAATCACACTACCACGGGTTCTGAATGGTTCAGCAACTACGGTATTAATTATAATTGCCTTTGGTTTTCCTTCAGTTTCCGGAATTCCACCTGTCTTTGAACTCCAAAAATATTCCCAGATACCATTCTTAATAAGTATTTCCCTGGCTTCAGGAGATGCCAGTCTGGTAGGATCTTTTACTGTCATTGGATTTGCATCACCTGACGTTCCAATATCTGTCAGCTTTATTGATACAATTTCCCCTGTCTCAGGATGGGCAGTTAAATGAACTGTTCCATCTGCAGGAGAAGGCATGATAAGTGTCTGTTTATGTACCTGTCCTTCCTGATCAGATGCTTCAATACCGGCTTCAGCAAGTGCATCACCTATTTTTACCTTTTGCCCTTCTTTAACTATTGGACTATATCGGCTTCCCTGCCTTTTTAGATCAATTATTAAAAAAGAAGCCAGGGGAACCTTTTTTAGGGTACTACCAGGTCTTCCCGAAATCTTCGGCGCATATCCGCCCTGCATTCTCACATTCCGCCTCCACTAAAAAAAGTGATTTTAAAAGTATATACTTAAAACTTATACCAATGTAATTCCATATATCCATTTACAAAAATGAACAAAATATACAATTACTCTAAACAACTTTTTTATATTTTAACCATTATTAAGTAGATAGGCTTATCTGTCAACATTTTTATTCATTTTTTAATTAAATTAAAATATTCATTCTCTATCAGAGGATATTGACTGATAAATGTACCGGATGTACACTGTTCGTCTAAGATTACCCTGTAAATAAGTACACAAATTAAAGGAATAAGTAGCCAGGTATGAAATTAAAGTCAATATTCGGACCTATATCCAGTGAACACAAACTGGTCGAACATGAGATTGGACAGCAGATTGCCGGAATTTTATCCAGGCATACAGGTGAATCATGGAGTGAAGGTTATGTAACAAAAGTCCTTCAGCATATTTTTCACATTCCTGGGAAAATGCTCCGACCTGCTCTTTTTTTATTAACTGCCAAATCAGTATCTTCTTCAGAGAAAGAATATCAGAATCAAAAAGATGCTCTCATTCAATTGGCAGCAGGTATTGAGCTCCTGCATACAGCTTCCCTTATTCATGATGATATTATTGATGAAGCAGATAATCGAAGATCCCAGCATTCTGTAAATGCAGAGTATGGATCAAAGATTGCTGTTCTTGTAGGAGATATACTGTTTGCTCAGTTTTTTTCAATTGTTCTTAATCTTCCAATTAAGAATTGGGAAATGAAGACCCATTTGCTATCGATATTTAGTGAACTAACCCAGGCCATGTGTTTTGGGGAAGTATTCCAGCAAAAATTATTATCTGCAAATAAAGATGCCGGTTTTGATGATTATTTGATAATTTTGGAAAAGAAAACAGCCCTTCTTATGGAAGCGAGCTGTAAAAGCGGTGCAATTTTAGCAGGTGGTTCAGATCAGGCAATATCTGCTTTTGCGAAATTTGGACTTAATTTTGGTTATGCATTTCAATTGGCAGATGATATTGAAGATGAAGATGGCGTTTATTTAAAAATGGATGACCTGGCAGCAGAAGGACGTTCAAGAATACATTCTGCCAAAGAGATTTTAAGCGGCTTTTCAGAAAATACTTCAATAAAAAGTTTGTATAATCTTTGCGATTATCTGAAGCTTGAATAAACCTGATTAGTTATCTACACCAACATTAGTCCTCAATATCTGTATATTGTCCCTGTAGAAACTCTACAATTTCTCTGATTCGTTCATCCTCAAGTCTATAAAAAACTCTTTTTTCAACTCTATACCTGGAAATTATGTTTGACATAGACAAAATTTTAAGCTGTTGGGAAATATTGGATATCTTCCCCTCTTCAACAATTTCTGCTATATCACTTACACAAAAATCCTGTTCTCTTAGAACACATAATATTCGGAACCGTATTTTACTGGAAAACAGATCCAGAACCTTCATTAATTTTCCACAGGCAGCGTCATTTGCTGTGAAATTGGCCTTTAAAGTTTCTTTGGTTATCATTTTAATCAACTTTAAACTTTTAAATTAAATAAATCAAGTCATTTTAAGCTTTTTAAATAGTATATATACTTAACATTTCAAATTTTCGCTGCAGGCAGGAACCCAGTGTGCAATTAAGTATACTGGGTTCCTGGGAATATAGAACCAATCTTTGTTTAAGTGAAGATAATCTCTGCACCTGCTGAAAGTTCATAAAATTCACCTACAGTAAGCACCTTTTCAACCTGAGGACAAAAATCATCCATAGTTAAGCCAAACATATCTACAGTAGCTTTACATGCATATAATTTACCACCTGCATCATGAATCATTTCTATGAATTCTGGAATAGGTGGAATATCAAGCTTGTCCATAGTTTTCATCATCATCGATGTGGCCATTGCAGACATTCCTGGAATCGCTCCAAGCCATGTAGGCATCCCCATACCGGGGTTTCCAACAGTAGCAATTTTTATTTTGCCCATTTTTTTCTTTGTAATTGCATCCATTCCAAAGAATGTAAAGAAAATAGATACTTCTATTCCTTCCATCCTGGCCCCGTTGGCCATTATAAGAGAAGGATAAATCCCGTCTAATGATCCCTTTGAACATACCAGGGATATTTTTTTAATAGAATCTTTTGTTTCTGCCATAATTAACTCCTATGGTTGCATTGCCGAGCAGGAAGCTTGCTTCCGACCAGGCTTAGATTGCTGTTATACACAGCTTGCAGGTTTTTTGAGCCCTGCTATTTTTGATGATTTCTTAAGAGGTCCTCCTGGATAAAGAGCATAGAGTTCCTTTGTAGGCACACCACCTGCTTTCGTCATACGTCTAAGTGAGGGCATAGTTCCTTTTTCCTCATAATCTTTCTGTAAAAAATCAATAACCTTCCAGTGCCCATCCATAAGTTCTCCGATTCCTTCCTCCACAGCAATAGCAGAGGCAATCTCCCTGTTCCATTCAGAAGGATCAGTCATATATCCTTCATCGTTTACCTGTACCGTTTTACCGGCAATTTCTTTTTGTGCCATAAATTTATCTCCTCTTAAACTAAAGTTTTTTCCCTTTTATACTCATTTGAGATGTCATAAACGGGATCTTTATCCCTTTTAAAATAAGATTCCAATAGGTCCATTTCATAACCAGTTTTCCTAAATGGTTTAATCTGGTTTCTTTAAGCAGAGAAAATGGTCCCAGGCCGGGAATAGGAAAAGTCCCTTCCACCGGTTCCACATCGTAATTAAAATCTATCAGAAAGGCTTTTCCGAATCCGGATTCAATAAAACAGTTTGCATGACCATCAAAACCCTCAAGAAGCTCTTTGCCCTCAATATGCAAAAGTATATTCTCTGTAAGAACCTCAGCCTGAGCATGGGCAACTGAGCCTGCTTTGGAGGATGGCAGATCAGTAGCGTCACCAATTACAAAAATATTATTATAATTTTTCGCTTTAAGGGTGTGCTTCTCTGTTGGTATGTAATTTAATTCATCACCCATTCCTGATTTTTTATACAGTTCATCACCCATATTGGTTGGGATTGTAACAAGTAGATCATATGAGACCTCAACCCCGTCGAAGGAATGTATTTTTTTTGCAGCCGCATCAACTTTTTCGACTGCAAAATCGGGAATAAGTTCAATATTTTTTTCTGATAACATGTACCCGAGAACATCTGAACAATTCTGTTTTGTAAAAGCCCCGGAAAGAGGAGTAACATATGTAAGTTTAGTATTTTCCCTTATTCCTCTTTTGGAAAGAAACCAATCTGCAAGTAATGTAAATTCCAGAGGTGCAACAGGACACTTAATGGGCATTTCTGCAAGGTGTACTACCATGTTTCCACCTTCCCATTCATTCAGTTTTTCAGCCAGAGCATTAGCTCCATCTATGGTATAGTAATCAAAAATATCCCTTCTCCATCCTTCTCCTTCAAGACCTTCAATTTCAGACGGTACTATCCTGCAGCCTGTTGCGGCAATCAGAATGTCATATTCAAGTTCTTTCCCGTCTGAAAGTACCAGTTTATTCTCCTTGGGCTTAATAAGATCTACACGGATAGTTAGTAGTTCAATTCCTTTAGGAAGAAAGTCTGTTGTCTTTTTCGTTACCTTTTTTGTATTGTAGATACCGAATGGAATAAACAAAAAACCTGCCTGGTAATAATGTTTAGTTTCCCGGTCAATTACAGTAATTGCCCATTCTTTTTTATTAATTTTTTTTACCAGATGGTTAGCCATCATAGTGCCGCTGCTGCCGGCCCCAAGAATTACAATTTTCTTCATTCTTCATCACCTCCTGAATTTTTCTGTTAAAAATTCCTAAGTTAACACTTTATTAAATATTAAACTGTTAAAACAAATAAATCAAGATATATCTGATAAAATAACTAAAGTATTTTTAAAAGTTATTTAAATATCAATAAAATAATAATTGCAGTTAATAAAAGTATTAAAATTTAAAACAATGCAACAAAGAGCAGTTATATAGTAGAATTGCTTTTTGAAAAAAATCATTTGCATTTATCTATCTGCCAACTCCTGTGATTTCCCCCTCCAATTCTCATATGCTTTATAGTGTTAGATATGCTTGACAGGTGTACAATTTGTAGGATAAAAATGCGGTATTGTTTTTGATTTTTTATATTTTCTTACAAGGAATTAAATAATGAAAAAATTAGTGCTGACAATATTAACACTTTGTTTCTCATTTCAAATATTTGCTGCAGGCAGCTCAGAGTCCAAATCAGATAGAACTCAGCTTACAGTTGCATTTCTACCTATAATAGATGCTCTTCCTCTTTATATTGCTGAATCTCAGGGATATTTTGCGGATGAGGGACTCCAGATTAAAGCTCTTTCTGTAGATAATCCCATTGA
>DAOVSY010000482.1 GCA_030633365.1 Spirochaetaceae bacterium
AGAAGATCGATATCCTCCATTGTAAAAACAGTAAGGTTGAGTCGTCGTATAAGATCAGATTCCTCTTTTTCCGCTTCCTGGAGGCCGATTATAACTATATTTTCTGGAGAGAAATTGGAACTCATATTTATACTGTCATCTACAAGTCCAAGGGCTGTGGATAAAATTTTTCTATCTGCTCTGGCATTTTCTGAAACCATCAGGGAAGCATGGGAATCCAGTATAATCATTCCGCTTTGTCCCAGTGCATTTTTCATAGCTGTCATTCCCGAAAGAGTTACCCTTTCCGGTCCTGCAATAAAAGGAACAGATCTATCTTTAATTGACTGTTCTATATTTTTATTACTTGAACCAAGGGGTCCCGATACACTGGCTCCCAGTAATTCCAGCCGGGATTTTAATTCCGGGGCATTAAAAACAGGAGATGATCCAAGCATAGTAATTCTATTTTTTATAAAAGTTTTGTCTGAAAGAAGTGGTTTTTTAAGAACATATGCAGATGTCATTCCGGCAAGAAGTGCTCCGTAATTAAGGGTAAAACCAATTTTATCTCCTAACTGAGGTTTTATATCAGCTTCTGTTATATTTAATAGAAGATGGTCACTTGATGCTCCAATTATTGAAAGTGAACTATTAACAGGGGAGAGTCCACCAACATCAACATCTTCCCTTCCAATATTTAAAATACCCCTGGTCATTTCCCCTTTATCTTTAAAAACAGGTTTTCCCCCAAATGCATCCATTCCTGTTTCCCCAATTGGTATAGAAGGTTTTTTCTTAATCTCAATCAGCTCTGCTTCCAGTGTAAATGCTTTGAAGGATGTCCCCGGCCATATTTTCCCATAGGCAGTTTCCCTTCCCAGCATTATTGCTTCACCTATTCTTAACTGGTTAATCTCTTTTGGCATTTTCTCCTGACGAATAAGATCCAGAGAGGAGGAATTGCCTCCGGAAAGAATATCCAGTTTAATACTCAGAGTGTCTTCTATTTTATGTGCATAATCTACAAGCATCCGCATATTTTTTTCTGATGGCAGAACACCTCCATAGCAGGTTAGGTTGGTTCCAAGTCCTGCCAGTTTTACTCCTGTTAGTTTAACTGTCTCGGTTGCAATTCGAATTAGATCATCCGGCCAAATCCCTTCCCGTAAGTCTCCAAGATCAAGCATTAGAATTACTCCATGTATTTTGCCTTTTTTATCTGCTGCTTTGGAAAGTTCACTTATTACAGATAGTTCTGAGTTCAGGCTGATATCTACAGAGTTTACAATTTCATCAACACCGGAAAGCGGTGGTATTCTTAAAAGGGTTACCGGATGATTTACACCACTGGCACGAAGCCTGTTAATATTTTCAATTCGGGATTCGCCTATTCCTTTTACTCCACCGGCAATCATTGCCTTTGCAACAGAAGGCATACCGCATGTAACCTTGGAGACTCCTATTACATCAATGCCATATTCGCCGCAAAAATCTACAATAACCCTTGTGTTATCTTCTATTTTTTTCAGGTCTACAGTGATTATTGGTCCTGACATAATGCGTTCTCCTGAAACTTGATTTTATTCATTTGATAATCCAAGGCTTTGTTTTAAAAGATTGACTGCAGCTTTTGGAAATTGTTTGGAAAGAACTCCAAGGCTGGCCATAATGTAGTTTTTATCTATAAGGAATTTTATTCCATCTCCTGGATAAAGCTTCTTATTATGGGAACTTCCTATCATATTCTGCATAATCTCTTTTCCTCTGTTTAATCTTGTCAGGGCTCCACCGGTTCCTATACAGTACTTTATTGCTGTAAGATCCCGTCCTTCGGCAATTTTAGTTTTTCCCTGTGGTCCATACAGATCTCTAAAAGTTCCAGCATGCCTTTCAAGGGCTGTTGCAGCCGCTATTTGGGTTAGATCGTGGGCCAGATTTTTTTCTATATCAGTTATTGGTACAGGATCCAATTTTTCAACAGATTTGATAAGTTTGCTTTTTAATATTTCATTATCCGGAGAATCTACTTTTTTTTGCTGCAGTATTAGTTCCAGGACATTCATCCTGTTTACATAGATTCCTAAATCACCTTCAACAGTTCTTTTGGCATAAGGTTCCGGACTAATTAAAATCCTGCTTATCTCTTCACTTCCATAGGTAACAGAATGGATATCAGTTGTAGCACCACCTACATCAATGACCATCAGATCGCCTATTGCTTCTTTTAGAATTTCTGCTGCCAGCATTACACCACCAGGAGTAGGTACTATGGGTCCATCGACCATATCCCGAATGTGTTCCATCCCGGGAGCATTGATAATATGATCTTCAAATACTTCCTGAATTATTTTCCGGGCGGGACCAATATTAAGATCATCAATCCGGGGATATACATTATCTACTATTACAAGTTTTCCTTTATAGTTTGAAAATATATTTTTAATCTCATCCTGATTTTCAATATTGCCAGCATAGATTACTGGAATTATAAATGGAGTCAGATTCAAAGCATTATAGATAGCTTCAGCATTTTCCAATGCAGTATCTCTTTCTCCATAATCAACTCCACCGGCAATCATAATGATGTTTGGCTTTATGCTCATCAATCTATCAATATCACTCTGCCTCATTTTACCT
>DAOVSY010000388.1 GCA_030633365.1 Spirochaetaceae bacterium
AAGAAAGCTGTTTCAATCCATGTCCCCGGGGGAGGGCACTGTGCCAGCTCAGAACAGTGGTATCGGGCACGGGAAGATAATATGTCGGACCTTACTGCCGTCGGAAAGGCATTCCTGGCAGATCCTGGATGGGCAAAAAAGGTTCTTGAAGGCAGAGCTGATGAGATAAACTATTGCAGGCAATGTAATGTATGCCGTCAGTTCTCAAACCCGGACAGATGTCCTGTCTGGATGGAATTTCGCTGACTGCTGATTGCTCCAAACTTGCACACACCACTGTGTAATCCTCTCCCTGCCTAATATAAAAAAGCCTGTATTAAGAACTAATTATTGCTTGTTTAGCACTTGTTTAAAATATAGTTCGTTTATATGGAGGAAAGAGGATTAATAACATTAAAAAACCTGAAGTCATCAAAATCTTTATTATTCCGGGTATAAAAACTTTTCACTCCATGTGCCTTGAGAGTTACCGCAAGTATAGCATCGAAGCTCCTTCGAGGGGGAAATTTCTCTTCTTCCCAATGGGATAAAAGTTCTTTCATCATATCCGGTTCCCATGCACACTTAAGCCAACCCGATTTTTCTCTGTACCAGTTTACTGTTTCAGCTGCCTGAGATGCAGTTAATGGGTTTTGAAGAACAACAGGATTACGTAACAGGCGATAAAGTTCGAACCAGATCTGATCAGCTACAATCCATGACCCCTGCTCATTTAATGCTTTGTCAAGCAATTGTCTGCATACAGGATGTTCGGGGCAGTCGCTGTTGATTGCATAGAGTAATATATTTGTATCCAGACTTTTCACAGTTGATCTCTGTCAATATTTGCAAGTTTTCTAAGTTGATCAGCATCAGCGAGGATCTTTCCACAATGATAAACAGGAGCCGTTTCCAAAACAGTATCCGCTTCATATGCACCATAACGGCTGATCCAGAAACTGACAGCACTTCGTACAAGTTCACTTACAGGGCGGTCATCCCTTTTTGCAATTCCACGAAGTATTTTAAGTTGGGGTTCCGGAAATAAAATCTGTATCTTTTCCATGTATACAGTATAAGCATGGATGCACCCATTTGCAAGCAGTTATTTATACATCTGTCCACATTATTAAAGATAGAATAAATTTTGATAACGGTATACTTTTGATCTATACTTATTATCAGGAGACAGGTTATGACAATAAAAAAGATAATATCAATTCTTCTGCTTATATTAATTCTGCTTCCCCATGGATTCGCCCAGGAATTAGGTGAGTTTGAAGAATCATTTAACAAGGAGCAGGAAAAAGAGGTTAAGGATTCTGAAGAAAAGCATGAGAATAGGGATGACGATTCCGATTCTGTTTTTGGCAAGATTTTATTTAAAATTATTGGAAAGCTGTTCTGGTATACACTTATTGCAGGAGGTGCATACAGCTATGAAAGGATGCAGCCTGAATATAACTCCTATGTGTATCCGAGAATTGCTGCGGAACCCCTGATTGCCATACTTCGAAGTGATACATCTTTCCAGATTATAGATCAGGAATTGTTTGCTCTGGATCAAAGAGTAGAAATTGGTTACGGACCATTTGGAGCAGCAGGTCGATACAGTTACTATTTTGAAACAGACAGTCCATCAGAACTCCATCTATGGCAGGCTCACCTGCTTTATCGTATGTCCATCCTCAATTTGATCGAACTGAGTCCGGGTATAGGTGGTTTCGGCATGTTCGGCCAATACGAAAACGACGGTCTCTCGCTAACAGCTCCAATCCGTGTGAACATTGACAGAACTGTTTCTCTTGAAATTCTTCCTGTATTGAATATTTATCCAAATGGCTCTACGGGTTCAGATCTCGATATTGCAGTTCTTTTAGATTTTCAACAAGTGAAACCCAGGTTCGGGTACCGTCAGCTATCTTCTTCAGGAGGAACTGTGCTGAAAGGATTCTACGGTGGAGTTACCTTTGTTTATTAAAAAATGAATGGAATTATTGCAGAGCTAACTTTCTAAGTACATCTGCCAGATACGATTTGCCTTTCCTGCTTTCAGCAATAAGCATCATGGTCTCATAAAGTTTTCCATGAGGATCATCAAGTTCTATCCCATTCAAATCAAGAAAAACAAGGGCTGAAGCAAGAGCAGTTCTTTTATTTCCATCAATAAATGGATGATTCTGACAAATATGAAAGCCATAGGCTGCTGCCATTTCTATAATATCAGTATGAAGATAATTACCTTCAAAAGAAGATTCAGGTATTGCAAGAGCAGAGCTTAACAGTGACAGATCCCTTACTCCTGCCAGCCCCCCATAGTTACGAATTTGATCAGAATGAATAAGTAAAATATCAGAAAGAGTAAGAAAACGGATGGGTTCCATTACATTCCCAGTTTTCTTAAAGTTTCAGAATGTTTTTTGTTAACCTTTTTTAGAGATTTAAGGAGATCATTCTCTGCATTTTCTTTAACCATAGGAGAAATAATAATATTTTTACCATCTGTAGTAATCTCTAAGGAAGTATCCATCTTAACATTTAAAAGTTCAAGAATTGGTTTATCCAGAATAATTGCCGCACTGTTTCCATGTCGTATAAGTTGTTTAACCATAAACCCTCCTAAATTTAAGGTATACACAATGTGTATACCTGTCAAGTGTATAAAAAATAAACGACAAAGAAACATCTAAAGATGCTATACTAGCCCCCATGACAGACACAGAACGCCTTCTATCCCTAAATCAGGCAGATCCCGGCTTCTACATACTTGCAATTCATTCATACATAGAAAAAACAATAAAAATTAAATATCCTGGAATTGATACAGAAGTTTTTTGGAGAATGATGGATGAATATAAATCCATTCTTTTTGATATGGGAATAACTACACAAAGAGAACTTGAGTTTATCTACTCTCTTAAGCGAGAGCATACACTTACTAATAGAGTCCGTCATCAGTTTGAAGTAGTCAGCCGTGCAGAGGCAAAAGGATCAACCTGGAATTTTCTAAAGTTTCTTAAAACTGAAGGGATGGAAGGAAACATAAATACAGATAAAATACGCAAGCTTCTTCAGGACTGGGAAGGGCGGTCTGCCCCTGTGGACGAAGATGCCTTTATTGCCCTTAAGTATCAGCTTATAAAACTTAAACAGGAGCATGAATCTTTTTTAGAGAAATATGAGCAGTACAAAGAAGCTGCAGAACTTGTTCAGTTGTATGAGGATCAAATTAGAGATTTGAATACAAGTACCCAAAGATTAAACAAACAAATACTTAAAAAAGATGAAAGAGTTGATACTCTGCGGCAGGAACGTTTTGATCTGCA